>JANYHY010000107.1 GCA_025362165.1 Myxococcales bacterium
GCCTCAAGACGACGCTCGCGCAGGTCGAGCGACCGCTCTACATGATCCTCCTCGTCATCGCGGGTGCGCTCTGGGATCCGCGCGCGTGGCAAGGTTGGGCGCTCGTGCCGATCTTCGTTGCGGCGCGTGTAGCAGGCAAGATCATGGGCGCGCGTGTCGCCAAGCGCGTCGGTCCCAAGGAGCTCCCGGACGCCACCACGCTCGGTCTCGCGCTCTCACCGCAGTCGCCCGTCGCGATCGCAACCATCGTCAGCTACTACGCGATCTATCGCACCCAGACCGAGAACGCGGCGAACCTGCCGTGGCTCATGACCGCGACCATCGGCGGCGCTGTCCTCACGGAGCTCACCGTCCAGATCCTCGCGCGCATGCGCGGCGGGCTGCGATTCGACATGGACTCGCACTCGATTCATCCGCCGTCCGTGAAGCCCGCGCAGATGGTCAACGACCCTGGTCACGAGCCGATCGGCGAGCCATCGTCCGAACCCAGGGGCGATCAAGGAGAAGGACATTGACCCGCGCGATCTTCCTGCTCGCCATCACAGTCATCCTGATCGCCGCAGCGCGCAGCTTCTTGCCCGAGGAGACCTCTCTCGTCGGCTCTGGCGCGGCGCTCGCGTTCGGCTTCGTGCTGCTCGCGGCGATCCAGTCGGGGACCATCTTCGCGGGCGTCAGGCTGCCGCGGCTCACGGGCTATCTCGTCGCCGGCTTCGTCGCTGGTCCGAGCGTGTTGAACCTCGTCACCGAGCGCATGCTGAGCGATCTCAAGCTCGTGAACGGCGTAGCCATCGGGCTCATCGCGCTCTCCGCGGGAGGCGAGCTCAACTTCAAGCGCCTCAGAGGCAAGTACGTCTCGATCCTCGCGATCGGCGGGTTCTCGCTGGTTGGTGCGGTCGTCTTCATTGGACTGGCCACGTTCGCCCTCTCATCGATGAGCTTCGTCATCACCAACTTTCTCCCGTTCATGGACGGCATGACACTCACGCAGCGCGCGGTCGTCTCGCTCGTGATGGGCACCGTGCTCGCCGCCGTCTCGCCGACCGTCGCGCTCGCGCTCATCAGTGAGACGGGCTCCTCCGGCCCCATCTGCGACACGGTGCTCGGCCTCGTCGTCATGGGGGACCTCTTCATCATCTTTCTCTTCGCCGGAGTGAACGCGCTCGCAGGCTCGACGTTCTCCTCGGGCCAAGGCGGCGGCATGACGGAGCTCCTCGTCCACATCTTCGGCTCGATCGGCGTCGGCTTGATCCTCGGCGTCGTCTTCACGGTCTACTTGAAGAAGATCAATCAGCGCGTCGCGCTCTTCATGTTCGGCGTTTGCTTCTTGTGCGCCGAGGCGGGAACACGCCTGCACCTCGATCCCCTGCTCATGTGCCTCACCGCCGGACTCTTCCTCGAGAACGCGACGGACATCGAAGGCGCCAAGCTCGTGCACGATCTCGAGAGCGCAGCGGTGCCGACGTTCGCGGTCTTCTTCGCGGTCGCAGGCGCGGGGCTCCACTGGGCCATCTTCAAGAAGGTCGCGCCGGTCGCGGTCGCCCTGGCCATCGTCCGCGCCGCGGCGATCTGGACAGGAGCGCGATTCGGCATGGCGCTCGGTCGCACACCGAAGGAGCAGCGAAGCACCATCCCGTTAGGCCTCTTCTCGCAGTCCGGCATCGCGATCGGGTTGGCAGTGCTCGTCGCCAAGCAGTTCAAGGGCTGGGGGGACGGCGCGAGCGCCTGCTTGCTCGGCGCGGTCATGCTCAACGAGCTCTTCGGCCCCGTCGCGTTTCGCAGCGCTCTCATGCGCAGCGGCGAAGCCGGCAAGCGCGCAGCGGTCGCTGGCAACCACTAAACGCGCTGCGGATCAACTCGCCCTTTTGTAAATACTTGCCGTATCAAGCATCGCCGATTGGCCTGTGCCAAGCCCAAATCGTGGTTGGAGCGCGGGCTTCTCTTGTTCTCTTGTGCGAGCACCCGCCGGTCTGCCATAGTCGCCTACGTTTCGGCCTCGCTCACGCACCATGAGCGACCTGGAGGAGCACGCGTTCATGCCCATCAAGATCACCGCACGGTCGACCGACAAGCCTCACGAGATCGCAGCTGACCTCGTCGTGATTGGCGTATGGACCCAGTCTGCCGCGAAGAAGTCGAAGGGCGCGTACGCTGCGGCAGACGCCGCGTTGGGTGGAGCGCTCGGCAAGCTCGCAGCTCACGAGGAGTTCACGGGCAAAGCCGAGCAGCAGCTCTCTTTTCCCACGAGCGGCAAGCTCCCCGCGACAACAGTGATCGTCCTTGGCTTGGGCGGTCGCGACCTCAACGCCGCGGGCGCGATCCGCTCGTTCGCCGCGCGAGCGTCTCGGTGCGCGAACGCGGAGAAGGCCAAGACGGTCGTCGTCGCGGTCCCCGACGGGTGGGAGACCAAGGTGCGCACGCTCGTCGAGGGCTTCGAGCTCGGCGCGTATCGGTTCGCGAAGTATCTCACCGGCGACCGCAAGCCGAAGTCCGAAATCGTAGCGGTCACGTTCACCGCCGAGAAGCGCTTCTTGCCAGACGCAAAGAAGCAGATCGATCTCGGGCAGATCATCGGGCACGGCGTCAACGTCGCGCGCGATCTCTCGAACGAGCCGCCGAACGTCATCTATCCCAAGACGCTCGCGGATGCCGCGGTGCACGAGGGCAAGAAGCACGGCTTCAAGGTCGTCGTGTTCGACGAGAAAGAGATCGAAAAACGCGGCATGCACCTGATCCACGCGGTGGGTCGCGGTAGCACGCACGGACCGCGCCTCGTTCACTTGAGCTACACGCCAAGCAAGAAGGCGAAGAAGCGGCTCGTGTTCGTCGGCAAAGGCATCACGTTCGACACCGGAGGCATCTCGATCAAGCCCGCACAAGGCATGGGCGAGATGAAGCACGACATGTCCGGCGCAGCGAACATGGTCGGCCTGATGGTCGCCGTCGCCGCGCTCAAGCCGCAAGTCGAAGTGCACGCGCTCATGGCGTGCGCGGAGAACATGCCAGACGGCAACGCGTATCGCCCCGGCGACATCTGGGGTTCGCTCGACGGCAAGACGGTAGAGATCATCAACACCGACGCAGAGGGTCGCCTGGTCCTCGCTGACGCGCTCGCGTACGGCGCAGCGCTCGAGCCCGACATGATGGTCGACAACGCAACCCTCACCGGTGCTTGCGTCGTCGCGCTCGGCACCACGTGGTCAGCGTTCTATGCGACCAACGAAGACACTCGCGGCAAGTTCGCCGCTGCGCTCAAACAGTCCGGCGAGCAGATGTGGCACATGCCGCTCGTCGACGAATACAAAGAGCAACTCAAGAGCGAGTGCGCGGATCTGAAGCACACCGGAGAGCGTTGGGGCGGCTCGATCACCGCGGGCTTGTTCTTGAAGGAGTTCATCGGCAAGACGAAGAACTGGGTCCACTGCGACATCGCTGGTCCCGCTTCCACCGAGCGGCCCTATGCGTGGCATGCGAGAGGCGCGACAGGCCACGGCGTGCTCACGTTCCTCGCGCTCGTCGAACGCTCGGCCAAGTAGTCTCGCCAACGCGGCGAGGCGCGCAACTCCGGCCGCTCGTGCTAGACCGCGATTGATGTCCACCGCGGCCCAGAGGCTCACCAAGGCCATTTCCAGGGCGATCGCGGATTTCTCCATGCTCCAGCAGGGAGACCGCGTCATGGTCGCCGTGAGCGGAGGCAAAGACAGCTACACGCTCTTGCACCTGTTGCGCGCGCTCCAACAGAAGGCGCCAATCGACTTCGAGCTCAAGGTCGTCAACGTCGACCAAGGCCACCCAGGGTACCCCGCCCAGACGCTGCGCGATTGGATGGCCGTGGAGGGCTACGACTTCACGATGATCGAGCAGGACACCTACTCGATCGTCAAAGAGAAGATCCCCGAGTCGAAGACCTACTGCTCGCTGTGCTCTCGGCTGCGTCGGGGCATCCTCTATCGAGTCGCCAAGGAGATGGGCTGCACCAAGATCGCGCTCGGTCATCACCG
>JANYHY010000118.1 GCA_025362165.1 Myxococcales bacterium
TGGTGATGAAGTAGTAGCCGACGCCAGGATCCGCGTTGAAGCGTAAATCCAGGCCTTGGAAGCGATCGTGCAGCGCGCTCACCTTGGCGAACAACACGACGCGCTCCGAGAGGAAGTAGTCGTAGCGAAGCAGACCTTGGACGTTCTCTACGGACGTCGTCTCGCCTTGGCCGGTCTTGCCCGCTTGCGCGTAGTTGAGCGCGGCGCCGCCGGTGAACTGGTGCGCTTCACGGCGAATTTTGGATTTGACCGCCGACGTCAGCGCGAGGCTGCGCGAGTTGCCTGCGGCGAACAGCGCGCCGAGGTTGAACGACACTTCCGTGATCTTGCTCTTCTCGGGGTCGTCCTTGGTGGCGACCTTCTCGAAGCCTTCGCGATGAACGTCCGTGGTGCCCTTGGAGGCAGAGTCCACTCCGGTGCCAAGACCTTTGGGAACGTCGTCGGCGAGCGCGAGCGATGGAACGAAAATGAGGGCGACGAAACCGACGGCGAAGCAAACCCGCATGGGGTTACTCCGCTCCGCTCAGCGCGGTGCCTTCGGCTCCCAAATCGGCGATCGCCGTCTGGATGCTCTTGGGGATCCACTCCTCATCAGGGCCCGCCGGCGGCAAGATCACGGGCTCGCCGTCATAACGCAGGCGCTTGCCCGGAAATACGAAAGCACGAAACATGTACAATGCAAGCGACGGCTGCTCGAGCGACGGCGCGATCTTGCCTGAGTACTTCTTCGCGTGCGCCGCAGGTACGAGGCTCCAGTGCAGGCCTGGCTGGTCATGGTGCGCGCTATGAAAGCCGTTGTTGAACGTGAACCAGTTGAAGATTCGCCCGACGAAGTTGCGTGAGTGATTGAGGGGGTGATCCTCGTCGCAGCCGTCGTGCTGGAGGAAGTTGACCGTCGTGATGCCGTACACCGCCCAGAGATGCGGGAGGGCGACGAACACGAGCGCCTTCTTCCAATCGATCATGAACAGCACGGCTTTGCTGCCCCAACAGATGATCATCTCGATGATCAACTGGCGGTACCACGCCGGCATCTTCTTTTTCATGATGCTGACGTAGCGGTAGTTCTGCGTGAAAATGTCGGCGCCCACGCGCGGAAAGAACACGAGCAGGTTGAGCGCGTTGACCACCGTGAAGCGCGCCTTGCTCGTGCGCATCAGGTCCGAGCGCGTCTGCATGTGCTTGTGGTGCGACAGGTTGTGACCCGGCACATACTCGCTGACAGGGAAGCCGTACGCGCAAGAGAGCGCGACCTGAAAAGCCTTGTTCGCCCAGCGCTGATTGAACACTGGAGAGTGCAGCGTGTTGTGCGTGATGACGGCGCAGATCCAACTGACGATCGCCGTCAGGATGACGAGCGGGATCGCGCGGACCGACAGCGCGTTCGGGATGAGACGCCATTCAGTGATCAACAGCGCGTAATAGAAACCGACGAACGCGACGGTTCGGATGTCGGCTCTGTGGCGAAGCATCGGCCGCCGGTATACCACGGTGTTCGCCGCACAAAGTGCGTATACCATTACGCGCGCTGCGTCGTGAGCGCGTCAGTCTTCACGCTCCAGGTTCCGCGGACCTGGGCTCGGCTGGGGGGGCGGCAGGCGTCTCTCAGGGCGACGCCTAGGGGGGTGACTGCGAGGAAGAAGGCTAGGCAGAGCGCTCCGCCCATCGTGCTGAGGGCGCCGAAAACAGGCTCGGTGAGCGCCAAGCGGGTGCACGCTCCGCAGGTCAGCAGCTCAGCGATGATGAAGAGTACGACGAGCGAGCGTCGGCTCGAGACGAAAGCGCGTGGGTCCGAGGTAGAGACGAGCGTGACGGTACTCTTTGCGTCGCGGGCGACCCAGACGCGATCACCTTTCGCGAGCTTGGTGCGGACGACGCGATGAATGCCCTTTGCCTTCTTCGATGCCGCCCACTCATCCATGAACGTGGAGTCATCTTGCATCGCGAGCGCGCTCGCTTTCGCGTCTACCCACACCTCGCCGTCACTCGGCTCCAACGTGAGCGTGTCATCGCCGACCTTCACGACACCGCCGAGCACGCGGCTCTTGGTGGTGCGATCGTGGAAGACGATGGTAGGCGCGTAGACGTCGAGCGCGTGACCGGTCTGCTCCACCTCGTGGATCGCCAGAGGGCCTTCCGTGACGATCTCCCCAGAAACAAGCTCTCGCAGTGATCGCGAGAGCACGCCGAGATCGCGCAGCTCCTGCAGCGCAGCGCCCGCGACCAACAGCGCCGTGCTCCAGAGCACGACGAGACAAGCCACGCCCATCACGTGTTGGCTGAGCATCATGCGGAGCTCTCCTCCCCTAGAGCTGAGGATGAGGGTTCCCGCGGTGGGAGCGCAGGCGCGTGACGCCGAATGGCAAGTACGTAAGTGCGCATCAGATAACCGATCATGCTCGGCTCATCGAGGTGTGGGGCCATATGCGGCTTCACGTCGCGCTCGTGCGCCTCTCGGAGCGCCGTCCAGTGCAGGCCCGCGCGATCGTGATGGATCGTGTGAAACCCGTTGTTCATCATGAACCAGTTGAAGATGCGTCCCACGAAGTTGCGTGAGTGGTCGTGCTCGCTGGTCGTGTCGCATCCATCGTGTTGGATGATGTTGATGCGCAAGAACCATCGCGCGCCCCAGAGCTGAGGGACGACCACGTAAAACAGGCCTGTCCAGAAGTCGTGCGCCAAGAGCAGCCCCGTGAGGCCGAACGCGAAAGCGGACTCGATTCGGCTCTGCCTGCGCAGCTCGCGCTTGCCGAGCAGCGCGTTGTAGCGGCCGACGCCAGCGAACGTCACCGGGCCCGCGACGTTGGGGAAGTGAATCAAGTTGAAGAGGTTCACCTTGAATCGGACGAGCGAAGCAGAGGCCCAATCAGGCTGACCGTCATCGCCGAAGTGGTGATGGACGAGGTTGTGCGATGGGATGTTTGCGCTGACCGGATAGAGCGCCGCGAACGAGAGCAACAAACGGAACAGGTCGTTCGCGCGGCGGCTCCGGAACATCCCCTGGTGGAGGTTGTTGTGATTCACGACAGCCGTTAGAAAGCTGTACGCGCACGCCGCGGCCAAAAAGAAGACGTTTCGGCACGCAGGCAAGAAGTACATGCTCGCGACGAGCGCGTAATAGATGACCACGGTCATCAATTGTCGCCAATCGGCCGAGTGCCTGAAGACACCCGTCTCGGCCTTCGCCATCCCCTCGCCGCCCACGTTTGGCCGTATACCGTGACCGCGTCGTCTGCTCAAGAGCGCGTTCTGTGTTCGAGGGCAGTGCCTCGGCCAAAACTCTTGGCGCTTGGAGAAAAAGCGGATAGGTGGTGCTCACAGGGGGAATGCGCTGAGACCGGGCCTCTCTCGCACCGCCTAATGTCCATCCTGACCTCCCATCCGATCCAGCAGTTCCGCAAGAACCCGCGATTTTACCTCGCGTACGACGCGTTCTGGGGTGTCGCATCGGCTGCCGCGTGCGTCGCGATGCTCGCCTTCCACACCAAGACGCTCTTCGGTGGGCCGAGCGCGAGTTGGCTCATCCTCTTCCCGCTCGTGCAGTACGCGCTCATCTTCGCGCACCTGTTGATCCACAACGCGACGCACGGGAACTTCCCGCGCGCGATCAACCGCGTCATCGGTGAGGTGCTCGGGCTGATCGTCGTCGTTCGCTACGCGTCGTGGGACATCGTGCACATGCGCCACCACAAGTTCACCGACGATCGTCAAGCGGACCCGCACCCCAACTTCGCGAGCTTCTGGCGGACGGTGATCCACACGGTCGTGAACGTGGAGGTGCAGCTGCAGAAGCAGTATTTCGACGTCTGGGGGGAGACCGAACAGAACCGCAAGCGGGAGGCGCTCCGTGCGAGGTTGAGCTACGGCACCAACATCGTCCTGCTCGGCGCGTGGTTGTTGCTGCTCGGGCCGTGGTTCTTCGCGCTGGTGTTCGTGCCCGCGAACGTGCTCGCTGCGCTCTTCGTCGTTCACTTCAATTGGACCACGCACAACGGCATGCGTGGAGACGACTTCAGGCCGGTCAACTTGAACTCCGGTTACTTTTGGCTCGGCAACAAACTGTTCGCGGGCATCTACATGCACGCCAATCACCACCAGCGGCCCCACTTGTTCGACCCCACGCGTTGGGACACGGCGAAGTTCGGTGAAGCCGAGGCACCGGTGGACGGCGAGCGCGCGCCATCGCACGCGTGAGTCGACGAACAAGCAACCACGATCTCGAGCTATCTGGACGCGAGTTTCGCCGGATGGTCGAGCAAGCGACCGACGAGATCGTCCATCACGTCGCGTCTCTGCCGAAGCAGCCGCTGCACGCGACGGGAGGGATGAAGGCGCTCGCGCGATCACTGCGCGAGCCTCTACCGGAGACGGGTGCAGAGTACACGCAGCTGCTACACACCCTATTTTCCAAGCTGATCCCGCGATCATTCAATACGGCGTCGCCCGGCTACTTGGCATACATCCCTGGGGGCGGGCTCCTGCACTCGGCGGTCGCCGACTTGATCTCTCTCGCCGTCAATCGCTACGTGAGCGTCTGGGTGGCCGCGCCTGGGCTCGCGCAGCTCGAGCAGAACGTCGTGCGCTGGTGCTGCGAGATAGTCGGTTATGTGGGAGCCCCCACTCCAGGAGGTTTGCTCGTGTCGGGCGGATCGATGGCGAACCTCTTGGCGATCGTCACCGCGAGGGCGTCCATTTGCGGCGAGGAGTTCTCGCGCGCAGTGATCTACACGTCCGATCAAGCGCACCACTCGGTGTTGAAGGCCGCGCGCTTCGCTGGCTTTCGCGCAGACCAAGTTCGCGTCATCGGTACGGACGAGCACTTTCGAATCGACGTGCGCGCGCTCGAGGGGGCGATCACGGCGGACGCTAGCGCCAAGCGCGAGCCCATGATGATCGTCGCGAGCGCCGGCACGACGAACACCGGTGCCGTGGATGATCTCCAAGCCGTCACTGCCTTGGCGAAGAAGAAGCGACTCTGGGTGCACGTGGACGCCGCGTACGGCGGCTTCTTCGCGCTCACCGAGCGGGGCCGCGGCGTGCTTCGCGGGCTCGAGCGCGCTGACACGATCACGCTCGATCCGCACAAGGGATTATTTCTGCCCTACGGCACGGGCTGCCTCGTCGTCCGAGACGCAGATCGACTCCGCCGCGCGCACGCGATGCAAGCCGCCTACTTGCCGCCGATGCAAGAAGACGCGGAGCTCGTCGACTTCTGCGACTTGGGTCCAGAGCTATCTCGCGATTTTCGCGGGTTGCGTGTCTGGCTGCCGATCAAGATGCACGGCGCGCAGGCGTTCCGCGAGGCGCTCGACGAGAAGCTAGACTTGGCATCTGCTGCGCGCGACGAGATCGCTGCGATGCCCAACATGCAAATCGTCGCAGAGCCCGCGCTCTCCCTCTTCGCGTTTCGACTCGGGCCCGGATGTGGCAAAGACGGCGCCGCACTCGACGCGCACAATCGAAAGCTTCTCCAGATCATCAACGGGCGGCAGCGCGCGTTCGTCACCGGCACCACGACGCCAGTGGGCTTCGTCATTCGCGTTTGCGTCTTGTCCTTCCGAACGCACGCAGATCGGATGGAGATGTTATTGGAGGACGTGCGGTACGCTTGCAAGCGACTCCGCGTGAGCTGACGTGTAATCTGATCCTATGAGGCGTCTGCTCCTCTTTTTACCGCTCGTCCGTGCCGTGATCGCATGCGGCGGCGCGACAGAGACCACGGGCTCAGGCCTCGACGGCTCGCTCGAAGCGACCTCGGACGCGCTGGATCTGGACGCAGGCGCAGACTCGGCAGACTCGGCGGATGCCGCGCCCGATCCGGCGATCGCGGCACACGCGGCGATCCATCACGTGATCGTGATCGTCAAAGAGAACCACACCTTCGACAATTACTTCGGCTCGTTCCCCAAGGCCGACGGCACCAACAAATACAAACTATTGGACGGCACGATCCGTGGCATCGGCCCCGCGCCAGACAACCCGCGAGACCTCTGCCACAAACACGACTGCGCCCTCACGGACTGGAACCACGGGACAATGAACGGCTGGGAGAACACGTCGACGTCGAATCAAAACGGCGACTATCTCGCGTGGGCGCAATATTCCGAGAACGACATCCCCAATTATTGGGCATATGCAAAGGCGTATGCGCTGGGGGACCACTACTTCTCGAACATGATGGGACCGAGCTATCCCGGTCATATGTTTTTCTTGGCGGCGCAAGCCGGTTGGGCGCTGGATAATCCGCCGATTCACATCACACACCCCTATTGGGGCTGCGATGACCCTGGTGGGGACACCATCCCGATCTTGGACAAGGGAACTTGCACGGTCAAAGACGTATTTCCGTGCGCGAAGATCCCGTCGTTACCAGACGTGCTGCCGCAGGGGATCAATTGGAAATTCTATGGAAGCAATTTCTATTTGCTCCCAGAGATTTGGTCGATGTTCGACGGGATCGACTCGATCCGCAACGGGCCTGGGTGGAAGAACGTCGTGCCCAATGATGACTTCTTCGCGGACCTGAAGAACCACACCCTGCCCAACGTAGTGTGGCTCGTGGACCAAGATCTCGCAGACGAGCACCCCGGCATCCCGTTCGGCGGCGTCTGCAAGGGCGAGAACTGGACCGTGGGTCGAGTGAACGCGCTCATGCAAAGTGAGTATTGGAAGGACTCGGTCGTCTTCTATACGACTGACGACTTCGGCGGTTGGTATGACCACGTCCCGCCGCCGCGCCACTATGGGTGCGACGATAAAACTCCCTATGGTTTGGGCTTCCGATTGCCACTCATCATCATGAGCCCGTTCGTCAAACCGGGAACCATCTACAATGAAGTAGCAGAGCAAGCGTCGATACCGCGATTCATCGAGCGTGTGTTTTATGCCCCTGCGTTGTCGACCTTGGATCCGGCCGCACAAGACGGCAACGCGAATGATCTCTTGGATGCGTTCGACTTCGGGCAGAAGCCAAACCCGCCGCTCGTACTCAAAGAGCGTAATTGCCCATAGTCAGTTGCAAGATGAGCTGCGTGCGACTCATCATTATTTTGGTCTTCATCGGTTGCGCGTCTCCTGGAGCGATGCAGCCGGGGCCGCCGAGCCTCGAAGAAGTTCGGGGGGAGCGTGCGACCGCTGCGCCTGCGAGAGATGCCGCAGTCTCGGACGCTCGGCCAGAGATCTCCGCGCGCCATGTGTTGATACGCGTCGGCGAGTTCCCGAATGGCAAGAGCCACACGCTCGCAGAGGCGCACGCCATCATCGACGACCTCCGCGCGCGTGTTCGCGCAGGAGCAGACTTCGCCGCGATCGCGAAGCAGTGGTCCGAGGACACCGCGAACGCGCGCCGCGGCGGCGATCTCGGATCGTTCTCACGCGGGGGGATGGTGCAGTCCTTCGAGGACGTCGCGTTCTCGCTCTCTGTCGGACAGCTCGGTGTCGCGGAGACTGTGTTCGGCGTTCACTTGATCCAACGGACGCGATAACCCTTTTACTCAATGGCAAAACGGATGAAGCGATCGATCACGAGCGTGGAGAGTCGCACGCGGTACCGACTCCATGAGCTGCTCGGCAAAGGTGGGTTCGGCTCCGTCTGGCGCTGCGAGCGTGAGGGGCCTGGAGCGGGCGGCGGCTCGCTGTGTCTGAAGCTCACGGGCGATCAAGCGAGCTGGCACCGCGAGGCGTACATGGCGGAGCTGCTGCGCGATCATCCGCGCGTCGTGAAGGTGTACGAGACGTTCCCGGTGATGGAGGGGCGGCGCGTCTCTTATGCGGTGGTGATGGAGCTCGCCGATCACGGCACGCTCTCCGACGTCGTAGAGCGCGAAGGACCTTGGGACGAGGCACGCGCGGTCTCCGAGATCAGCAAGGTGCTCGGCGCGATCGAGAAGCTGCACGCGAGCGGCGCGCTTCATCGCGACATCACGCCGTTCAACGTGTTCGTGTGCGGAGACAAGAAGACGCTCAAGCTCGGTGACTTCGGCATCACGACGCACGGTCCGCGCAAAGGCGTCGCGGCGAACGCGTTCGCGCCGTGGTTCGTCGACACCGCCATCCGCGACGAGTCGCGCGTTCGCTGGGACGCGCGCGAGGACTTGTGGCAAGTGGCGCAGGTGCTCGGCGTGCTGCTGACGGGCAAGGTCGCGCCGATGCGGCTCGCAGACGTGCGTAGCGTGCGTTGCTCGAGCGCGGTCCGCGCCGTGATCGCCCGCGCGACGGGTGAGCGCTCGAACCGCTTCGACAGCGCGCAGGCGATGATCACCGCGCTGAAGGGCACCGCGCCGCAGAAGCCAAGCAAGCCGAAGAGCCTAGCGGGCCGGACCATCGTGTTCACGGGCAAGCTCGCGATCGAGCGCAAAGAAGCCGCGCGACTAGCGAAGGCTCACGGCGCGATCGTTGGCAAGCACTTCACGGCGAAGACGGACCTCATCGTCGTCGGACAATCCAAGCTGTGGGCCGCGGGAGACGCTGGCGGCAAGAAGCTGCTCGCCGCTGCCGCCAAGCGCGAGGGCGGACGCAAGATCGACCACGTCACAGAGGAGTGGTTCCTGCGCTTGGTGAGAGCGTAGCGTTAGCTACGTGTGCGTGCGCGGGGGCCGATGATATTGGCGCCGCGTGGTCCACGCCTTGGAGGCATCGCTCGTGGATCAAGTGGCGAATCGACTCCGTTCGCTTGGGCAGCAGCGACCAGTGCAGCGTCGGCTTCTCATGATGTGCCGTGTGGTGACCGATGTTGAAGGTCACGAGGTTGTGCCAGTGTCCCTCCACCGTCACGGAGGCCTCGTAAATGCTCGCCGTGCTCATCCCATGGTGGTGCGGATAAGACTGCCACCAGACCAAGAACGCCGTGAACAGATTGGGGACGATGAAGAAGGCGACCGTCAAAATTGGCTGATGAACCAGCCCGAAGATCGTCAGCGCCGTTTGGATCGCGACCTCTGCCGTCAGCTTCGGCAGCAGCGTCTTGCGGCGCGCTCGACCCTCGGCGAGACCGACGCGCACGGCGTCCCGGTGAATCGTGACGTTGCCGCGGAGCGCGTAGAGCCAACGCGACATCACGACATCCGAGTCTGGATAGGTGAGCCTCGCCACGTCGTTCTTCGGATCGAGGAAGTTTCTGTGATGACCGCGGTTGTGGTGGAGCTCCCAGAGCGCCGTCGGGTAGCCGGTGTTCTGCGCGAGCAACACGTCGAACGCCCAGTTGAGCACCCGCGATCGGAAGATCGGCAGGTGCGCGTGGTTGTGCTGGATGAACGGAGCGAAGGTCCGCAGGTAGACGACGGCGGCCCACGTGGCGCCGAGGATCCATGGAGACAGGTGCACGAAGAACGGCACGAGCGCGAGCGCAGTGGTGCCCGCTACGATGATGACGGGCCAGACATCGACCGGATATTTGAGCAGTCCGCGCGTGTGGTTCATCGTTGGACGACCTGCAACCTTCCTAGCAGCGTGTAGTCGCTCTCAATGCGACAATTGCCTGCGATGACCGAGACGTGACGTAAACACTGCTGCGGCAGGTCGCGACAGCAGTGTTGGATGGCCGTGAAGCTGAGGCTACGATGCGCTGATGGGCTCACGCGTCGTGTTTGCGACGGCGATCGCGGTGTCGGTCGCGTGCAGTTCTTCTCCGCAGGCGCCCGCGCCGCCGGCGATCGACGACTCGTGTGCTGGGCCCTGCCCGCGGTCGAAGATCAAGCACGTCGTCGTGGTGATTCAGGAGAATCACACGTTCGACAATCACTTCGGTCGGTACTGCACTGCCGCGGCGGGCTCGATGCCGACGTGCAACGACGGTCCCGCTTGCTGCGAGCGCGCACCGGACTCTGACGCGTCAGGGCACACGCCGATCGTCTTGGACGACGCTGCGCAAGCCTTCCACGACCCGGACCACACCGTGGCCTGCGAGACGAAGGAGATGGACGGCACGCTGATGGATCGATACGCGACGACCCTCGAGTGCGGCGGCCCCGAGAACCTCGCTGTCGCGGACGCCAAGACCGTGCAGCCGTATTGGGATCTCGCGAAGACAGGCGCGCTCGCGGATCGCTACTTCCAGCCCGAAATTGGGCAGAGCTCCGCCAATGACATGTATTTTGCGCGCGCCTCGCACGTGTTCGACGACAACGCGTTCGAGCCGAAGGGCGCGTTCGGCTCGCCGTGCTCGCTCCAGAGCGCGAAGGTTGCAGAATACACGGATACGACGATTGGAGATCTCTTGAGCGCGGCCAGCGTGCCTTGGGCGTTCTACGTGGAGGGGTATGACGCGCAGGCGACCGCGCAGCGGGCTGGCAAGTGCGCAGAGCGAACGGACGCTTGCCCTGGCAACGTGAACTTCTCGCCGTGCACCTTCGAGCCTGGCGACGTGCCGATCGAGTACTTCCCCTCCACGCGCGACAATCCCAAGTTCATCCGAGATCTCTCTGCGCTCGACGCGGATCTCGCCAGCGGTGCTCTGCCTGCGATCGTGTTCGTCAAGGCTCTTGGGTACCACTCGGAGCACCCTGTCGCGCGCACGCGCATCACGGACGGGGTCACGTTCGTGTCGTCGATCGCCCAGAGAATATGGGCTTCCCGCTATCGCGCGAGCACGCTGTTCTTGCTGACGTACGACGAGGGCGGAGGGTACTGGGATCACGTCACGCCGCCGGCTTCACCCGACGCTCATGCATACGGGACGCGCGTGCCCACGCTCGCGCTCGGGCCTTTCGCGAAGAAGAATTTCGTGTCGCACGTGGTGATGGAGCACTCCAGCCTCGTGGCGTTCCTCGAGTGGAACTTCCTCGGAGGGGTTGGGCAACTGAAGACACGCGACGCGCAGGTGCACAACCTCGGCAGTCTCATCGACGCGCAAGCCGCTGGAGTTGCCGTTCCCGAGTGAGAGAATGCTAGCTTTCGCGAGTGGTGCTCGATCGACACAAGAGGCCCTTGGGCACTCTGCGAATCAGCGTGACGGATCGCTGCAACCTGCGCTGCGCGTACTGCATGCCGGAAGACGAGTACGTCTGGCTGCCTAGCGCGTCGATCCTCCTGGCGACGGAGATCGAGCGACTCGCGCGCGTCTTCGTGGAGCACGGCGTGCGCGAGCTGCGTCTCACGGGCGGCGAGCCGCTGCTGCGACCGGACCTCGTCGACGTGGTAGCGCGACTCTCGCGATTGGGCGTGGACCTGGCGCTCACGACCAACGGTGTCCTCTTCGGCGATCACGCGAAAGCGCTGCGCGAGGCTGGTTTGAGCCGCGTCACCGTGAGCCTCGACACGCTCCGGCCGGACCGCGCAAAGGCGATGTCCAAGACGACGCGGTTGGCGGACGTGATCGCGTCGCTCGACGCCGCGAGGGCGCACGGCTTTGTCGACACCAAGATCAACATGGTCGTCTTGCGCGGTCGCAACGACGACGAGATCGCGGACATGCTCGCGCTCGGTCGAGACAAAGGCGTGGAGGTTCGCTTCATCGAATACATGGACGTTGGCGGCGCGACGAGATGGTCGATGGCGGACGTCGTGACCAAAGACGAGATTAAGGCGCGCATCTCCGCGGTGTGTGGCCCGGTCGAGTCCATCTCTCCGGCGAGCTCTCGCGCGCCCGCGACGAGGTTTCGCGCGAAGGACGGCACTACGTTCGGAGTGATCGCGTCGACGACGCAGCCGTTCTGCGGAACGTGCGATCGCGCGCGGATCACGGCGGATGGCGTCCTCTTCACGTGTCTGTATGCGGAGAACGGCGTGGACCTGAGACAGCCGTTGCGCGCGGGTGCCACGGACGAGTCGCTCTGGGCCACAGTCAGCGAGACATGGCAGGCGCGAACCGATCGCGGAGCAGAAGATCGCAGCCGCTCACCGACGCGCGACGTCCTGATTCCGGTCACTCGCCTCCGTGCGGACCCTCACCGAGAGATGCACACGCGCGGCGGTTAGGAGCGTGGCGTTTTTCGCCGATACCTTCGCGATCTCGTCGTCGGGCGTCGTCGCCGTACAGGAGTACGACTCCTCGGCCGCTCCTAGAGCTCACTCGGTCTCGACGAAAACCGCCACGCTCCTCGTTTCACAGCGAGGGGTTAGCCTCTCGAGTTGGCAGTCTTTGCGAGGTTGAGCGCGAGGCGTAGATCTTCGTTGGCGACTTCGAAGCGAGGGAGCTCTTTCGCCAAGGTGACCTCGAAGACGGTATCGAGCGTGCGCTCGCTGTCTGCGGGATCATGCATCGGCGCGACTGCGGACGAGAGCTCGACGAAGCCTTGCGAGACGGCTGGCTCGGCGAGGTTGCGCACTCGCTCGAAGAGCTCTTCGTCGTCGTCCTGCGGGAACTCGCCGCGACGCACGCCGACCACCAATTTCACTTGGAGAGTGTCTCCCGCGCGGATACGCACGCCCGAGTCCATGATGAGGTTGTCTCTCACCCGATCGGCGAGGATGACCTCATTGCCGAGGGTGCGATAGACCTCGAAACCAGCGGCGACGAGTGCTTTCTTGAGCTCTTGGGGGGACATCGAATGGGAGGCAGAGCTAAAAACGCGTCGAGCTACGCCTGAGCGCAGCCGTCTAGCGGCTCAAAACGCGAGTCAAACAGATCGCGCGCTCCACCGTCAAGGCCCGCACCTTCGAGTTTCGTCTGCGCTCTCGACATGCGCGGAATAGCTCAGGTGCTTTGCTTGCTCTCTCGGCGCGTCTTCTCTCTCGACGCGAGCACGGACTCCACGTAACAAGAGGGGCCGCTCCTAGTGTTTGCGATATGATGAGTACCGTGAAGAATCGACGCAGCCTCACGCCCGACCTGGGCATCCCCGCGACGGACGGGGTGGATGCACACGCGATGCGTCGCGGCGGCCCGCGTCGTGAGGTCACCGAGCGCGTGCATTTACTCGGCAGCAACCTGAAGACCCGCGAGGGCTGGGCGCTCAACGTGAGCCGGGGGGGCGTGCGCGTGATCTTGGAAGAGCGCGTGGAGCTGGGCGAAGAGTACGAGCTCACGATCGGAATCGAAGAGACCGCCTCGCTCAACCGCCAAGCCCGCGTCGTGTGGCTCCAAGAAGAGCCGGACGGCTTCATCGTCGGCATGGAGTTCTTGTTCAAAGTGAGCGAGTCGCAGTCGCTCCCTATGATGTCCAATGATTCGCAGGTGCCCCCGCCTCCGACCCTCGTAGACGTCGAAGACGAAGACGAAGAGCACTGACCCCCGCCCTTCGCGAAGCCAACACTGCTGTCGCGACCTGCCAGTCGTGTTAGTGGGTGCCTGTCGTGTGGCCGCCCTCTTGGGTTGGCTCCGCGTAGACGTTGAGGGGCTCTAGGATGGCTAGGCGCTCGCGGGCGATGCCGACGCCGCGGTCTCCGAAGAAGAGATCGTTCTCCTCGAGAGCTCCGCGGATCTGCCCGATGAAGAGGATCGGATCGCCGGTCTTCGTGTAGCCGAGCTGCACGAGCGTGCTCTTCGGCCAGCTGCCTCCGTCGAACTCGATCTCCTTGCGGAGGCTGTAAAAGCCTTCGGTCGGGAGCTTCACGAGGCTGTCCGCCCAAGCGAGGCCGCGGAATGGAATGCCCGCTCCGTGGAAGTGCCAGCGGTTCATGATGTTGTGATCGGGCACTACCGCCACGGGCAACCCGCTGTCCGAGTGGTTGTGAAAGTAGATGAGGATGCCCGCGGGGACCTCTGCCTCGTGTTCGGGGAGCGGCTTGGTCGTGCGGTACAGGCCGCATTGCGGGAGGAGGTTCTTGATGGCTGCCATGAATGTCGAAGTTGATACCGCTTCGTAAGCGTTTGTTCAACGCCGTGCGAGACGTGTAGGGTTCAATCATGGACCTGAAGGATCCGTCCAAGGCCGCCGACCCCACGCGCACGCGCGCCCTCCACTGGTTCGTCCAGGGGGGTGTCCTCAAGACGCCGGAAGGCAAGACGCACACGATCGACGTCGATCCCATCGCCGTTGGACGCGATCCGAACGCCAGCGTGTCCGTAGCCGATCCCGAGGTGAGCGCCCTGCACTGCGAGCTTCGCGCCATCACCGAGGGCGTGCTCTTGCGCGATCTCGGCTCGACCAACGGCACCTTCATCGGCGCGCTCCGCGTGAC
>JANYHY010000123.1 GCA_025362165.1 Myxococcales bacterium
CCGGACACGACCCCGAGCTTCCGACAGAGATCCCCGTCTTGATTGTGGGCGGAGGCCCCGTGGGACTGTGCACCTCGATCGTGATGCCGAAGCCTGCCATGCCGATGCCACACGCATGATGTATCCAAAGGCATCACCGCCATCGACGTCGTCAACGATCGCGAAATAGACGATACCAACCGCACGATCGCACGTGCGCTGCGCGCCGCGCCCGCCGATGTTCATCGGTTACTTGCTTCTCATTGTCGCGCCGGCCATCTCAAGGAAGTTCTACCAGTGTTGGTTCCCCGCAGACCTAGGTTTTGGACATAAGACCGCCCCCGGTCATGGACCAAGATTCCGTACTCGTCGTACCTAGCGCTGTAGTCAACGAGCGCGTCTGGGGACGCTCTCCGCTCGCTCGGAGTCGTGCCCCCCTTCTTCAGCTCATATCGCATTCTCGAACAACAATGCGTCATTGCATCACCTTGTCAGCTTTCGTCCCAGCACAGCTGGTTTGCAAAGGTCACTTTGCGCGTACCTTCCGCGCCGGCCATCTCAGCGGAGTTCTACGAGGCTCCACCTCTGGATGCCCGAAGCATGTCGTGACATGATCCGGGCAATGAGCGAACACGATCCCATCGTGCGGCCGCGCCCGAGCGCGTCGTTGGCGGCGTCCAACGCGGCGGCGCTCGCTCGCATTAAGGAGATGACGCCGCTCGAGCGCATGGCCCTCGCCCTCGAGCTCGGTCGACGATGCCGCGCTGTCGCCAAGGCAGTGAAAGACGAGAGCTCCAAGTGAGCGACGCGAACCGCTTCGACGAGACGTTGAAGCTCGCCGAGAGAGCCGCAGAGATTCTTCGCGAAGAGGGCATCGAGACCGTCGTCATCGGCGCGCTCGCGCTTGCGGCGCACAACTATCCACGCGCCACGGAAGACGTCGACCTGGCGATCTCGACGCCGCCGCTAACGATGCGTCGCCTCGCCGATCGCTTTCGCCGCGAGGGCTGGCTCGTCGACTTGCGCGAGCCCGATGGCGACGACCCGCTTGGCGGAGTCATCGACGTGCGCGCAGCCGCCGCCGATCTCGTGCAGGTCGTGAATTTCGACAACGCTCCCGCGAGCGGCTTTCCGAGACTGGTTCGCGAGGCTCTCCCGCGCTCGATCCCTCTCGCGGCGAGTCGATTGCGAGTCGTCGACCTACCGATGCTCATCGCGTTCAAGCTCTACGCTGGCGGGACCAAGTCGACGCTGGACATCCACGCGCTGCTCGAGCGAAACGACGTCGATCGCGCCGCGCTGGCGGAACTCTGCGCGTCGCTCGGACTATCGAACGAGCTCGAACGCGTGCTCGCCATGCTGCGCTGATCACACGCAAGTCGAGCAGCCAGTAGGGCGTCGACAGCCGACGAATGCTGCACCCGCGGTGCATCCACAGACACCTGGTACAAGGCAGCGGTGGATTCCCATGGATGTCCCGCGCTCGTTGCGGATCCATCTGTCTGCTGCGGCTGCCCACCGATCGACGCATCAACCCAAGACGTTCACATCGAGTCAGGGAAGGACTGACGGAACGTGCACTCGACGCGAGGGCACTGGAGCGCGCCACGCTCGACGACCTACCTGCCGTGTCGGAGGATGGTCGTCGCATCGCGGTCGCTGCGCGCGTCGCCGACGGGGCGCGGGCGCGAGACAACTTGGCGCTCGGGCTGATCGACGTCGACACGGATCACGTCACCAAGTGGCTCGTGGTCGTCGACGCCAACGACCCCGATCGGCCAGGGCGCGAAGATCGCACCACCGAAGCCAACCGACTCGAGCAACGTGACTGACGGTAGGCTCGGCCTTTCGTGTGGTTCGTGGATTGCAGAATAGTGTTCATGCGGTCGTTTCTGCGGGCATCGTGTGCCATCGCGGCGTGTATTGCGGCGTGCGTGTCGTGTGCGTCGTCCGGCGCTGCGCCATCGACGGGAAAGTACGTCGACGCCTCCACCTCGAGCGACGCCAGCTACGCCGCGCCAGCCCCCGCCTGCGCTTCGACGGTGCAGCAGGTCTGCGCGGCGGGGGCGAGGTGCGTCCTTCATTGGCCCACGTCGCTGTCGTCGTTTTGCGGGCCCAACGTGCGAGCGGTCAGTGTGCTCGGCGGCACGTGCTTGGGCGATACGGTCGTGCTCGTCTCGACCGGCACGGACGTGGTCGACGAGTACTTCTATGACGCCAATAATGGCGACCTCGCGGCGATCGTCGCGTGGATCTCGACCGCCGAGCGGTGCGTAGGCGGACCGCCAGGATTCGCGTATCCGGTCGATCCCAATGCTGCCAGCAAGCCCAATTGCACATACGATTATCTCAGACCGCCGAACTGCTGCCCGAACCACGACGCCGCGATCACTCAATTCTATTACTGCGGAGACGCCAGTCCCATGGACGCCAATGCCGACTAGGAGAGAACCCGACGCGACTCGCGCTCTTTCCTTCTCGGGGTTGCGCTCTTCGTTGGAAGGTATGTACACCCATGAGAGCGATGCGTCGCAACTCCGTCTTCTGCTTACTCGATCAGGCCGTCGCGGTCGGCGACTACATCGCAGTGTTGTCGACGGACGGCTACGCGAGTGGGAACTCCTATGAGACCATCGTCGGCTGCCCATCCACTGGCGGGCGTTGAGAGACCCAATGCCGATGAGAGATCCGGACGCGACGCGTGTGCTCTTTCGTTCCATCGTGGCGGGAGTGGCGCTCGTCGCGCCCGTCAGCGTCGCGGCCGTCGCATGCACCGCCACGACGACTAACGAGGGCACGGACGCTGCCTCGACGAGCGACGCCTCCGACGCAGCAGACGCTCGACCCGCCGATGCGTGTCACGCGCTCACGCCTCCCGATGCGCAGGGCTGTTCGTGGCAGGTCGACCTCGCCGGTGATCTCTCCACGTGCCCGCCGCAAGCGGGTGATCCCGCCAACTCGACGAACCCTTGGGCCGTCGGTTGTGAGGCCCTATGCGGTCGCGATCCTCTGTGGGGACTCTGCGGTCGCAGTGGCTCCGTCCTCAACTGTGCGAGCTGCGACGCGATGGGGCGTCCTCACAGAGCGCTCGATGCGAGCGACGCCCCCGTCGGCGCGGACGTCGCGCACGCGCTCGCGCGAATCGCCTATTTCGAGGCCGCTTCGGTGGATGCTTTCGACGTGCTGTCGATCGATCTCGCGAGGCACGGCGCGCCGAGAGAGCTGCTCGCCGACTGCGCACGCGCACGCGACGACGAGGTCGAGCACGCTCGCTTGGCGGCAGCGCTCGCGACGCGTCGAGGTGCCGACTTCGTCGCGCCGCGTCGGCCGGACGCGCTGCCTGTCGCGACGCTCGAGGAGCTCGCGCGCGACAACGCGATCGAAGGCTGCGTCCGCGAGAGCTTCAGCGCGCTCGTCGCTACTTGGCAATCGCAGCACGCGGCGACGGCGGAGCTCCGCTCGTTCTTCTCGCGCATCGCGTACGACGAGGCGTCTCACGCATCGCTCGCGCACCGCTTGGAGGCGTGGCTGTCGGAGCGCCTGTCGGCCGATGAGCGCGCTCGCGTGAGTCGCGCTCGCGTGGACGCGGTTGCCCGAGTGCGCGCAGAGTTGGCGGCGACTCCCACCAACGAGACCACGCGCTGGCTTGGTCGCCCCGATGCGACCCAAGCGTCGTTGCTGCTCGACGTGCTGTGGGGCTCATGAGACCGCTTCGGCTGCTCGGCGACATGCTCCTTCGCGCAACGTAGAACGGGTGAGACGAGTTGACTCGAGACCGCAAAGGCACCAGCATCGCCCTCATCCAGCTTCTTCGCAGCCGAAGGATCTTTCGCGTGGCCGTGTCTCGTGCTCTGAAAGCGAACATCCGATGGTGTTCAGTTTTGACGCTCGTGTTGGTCGGGTGCAAGTCTTCTCCGCCTCCCGCCGCCCTCCCCTCGCCGCCGGAGACGCTCGTGGCAGACAGCGGTAGCGCGCCTCCGTCGGATGCCCCGAGCGTGCCGACCACGCCACCGCTGCCGCCCTCGAGCGACGGAGGCGTTGCCGATGGGCTCTACCGTGTCGTGCCCGCCGGGCACATGGGCTCCAAGTCGGTGACCGCGATGCGAGGCGCGAGCCCGACGCTCGTAGACATCACGTCGCGGATCCACGTCGACCGCGCCCTCCTGTTCGCGGAGGACAACGGCAACACGCGCTTTCAACTGATGGCCTGGTACAAGGGCAAGCCTCCCGAGGGCGAGGGAGTGCTCGTAGTCGGAAGCGAGATCGTGATGTCGTCAGGGTACGGGAGCGACAGCAACGGGCTCGACATGGACTTCTCACTCACGCCCGCGCAGGCCACGGCGGTCGCGGCGCTACTGAAAACTCCGCGGCAAGATCGTCACCTCGTCGGTGACCTAGTGACCGGCAGCTTCGCCCTCAGCGCGAAGAGCTATCGGCCCGGCCAGAGCGTCGACATCGCCCTGACGCTGACGAACCCTGCAGGGGCTCCGCCCATCAAGTACACGCAAGGGGGTCGCAACCGGGGCCCTCGCGACAACCAGTTCTCGTTCACCATCCGCCGCAATGGCACCGCACTCGCTCCGGTGCAGGCGATGGACTTCGGCGGCCTGTCCTCGATGCCTGATCTCTCGCCGGGCGGCACTGCGGCGATCAGCGCTCCACTCAAGAGCTGGGGCGATCTCTCGCTACCCGGGCACTACGAAGTGGACTGCCGCTGGGAGACGACGCTCAGCCCCGCCGGCATCGACCCGTATGACGATCTCCATCGAGGCGCGATCTGGGATCGCGCGTTCGACGGCATGGTGGCCTTCGACGTACGGTAAGCGGCTCAGAATGCCCCGACCATTACCCGGCTCCAGCGAGCATCGCCTCCGGATCAGCCTGCTGCGACTTTGGTCTCTTGAAAGAAACCTGCCGGCATCGGGACGCTGAGTTCCCACTCGATCTGCATGGGCCGATCTCCGCGGTGCGCCAAGTGAAACGCTGGGCCTAGCAACATGTAGGGCATGGTCTCGCCGCGTGCGTCCGTCCTTCGAGCGCGTACGAACAGCAAGACACTCTCAGGTGCATCGCGCGTCGCACGCAAGTAGCGACGACCCGTTGGGGTCTCTTCGTGGCAATTGCTCTGCGTCTCCCAGTGAAAACGCGTCGGTGAGATCGCGTAGTCATTGTAGAGCGTAGTCGGCGAGTATTCTTTCTCGCTCTTCTCCAAGGTGACGAAGAGCAAATCGGTCGCGATTCGTTCGCAGAAGTACACGCCGGTTTGGATGCGCTTGACGCCACCTTTGGAGTTTCGCTCGTCCACCGCTGACAAGATCTCGTCGAGCGAATAGGTCCCGTGAACACGAAGCGGCAACGACGCCAACCGACCCGTGAGAGGCACTGCAAGACGGCGCACGCGGTCGTCCACGATCGTGAGCAGCTGACTGATCTCGTCCCGTAGCTCAGGACTCTTCCACAACGCCTCCCAAGCCTGTTCCATGTGACTGAGCGGCATTCGCACGTAACCAAGCAACATGAACAGCATGCGCTGAATCGGGTCGTACGCGTCTGCGCGCGGAGGGACATCGTGCGCGAGAAAAGCTCGAATGCCGTCGAGGCGGAGTGAGTCGTCCAGGTGGAGCATGCGTGACAGACCGCGCTCGATTGACTCGTCGCCAGGTCCTGCCTCACGCATCTCGATGCCTGCGGCACGCCTCAACGAAGTCCAGCAGCGACCGTTGGAGTAGAGATCTTCTAAGTCGACGTTCGCTTCGCGCAAGAAGGTCGCGAGGTCGACCCGACCGACGCGTTGGATGAGCCCACGCAAGTCGTCGACGAGCCCACGAAAGCCAGACCCAAGCTGCGCGCGCACGTTCTCGAGCACCGCGCGTGAGGCCTGTTTGTCGAGCTGGATCACGCATCCGCTGGGGAGATGGGAAGCCTTGCTCGATCTCCCGCTGAATGCTGCGACGCGTGCCGCCCACGATCGCGCGGTAGCGAAGGTCGAAAC
>JANYHY010000127.1 GCA_025362165.1 Myxococcales bacterium
GACAGGATGTCTGCAGCGACGACGAACAGTCCGCCCGCGTCGTGCGTCTTTTTGGCGAGCGCGCGATGATCGACGATCGCGCCGTCCGTCGCAGGATATTGCGCCAGTACGCCGAACGGTTGACTCTTCAACTTTCCGAAATCAGCCGTCGCAGCGTCACCGACGACGACGTCGATTCCGAGCGCGGCGGCGCGGGTCTTCACGACGTCGATCGACTGCGGGTGGCAAGCGTCCGAGACGAAGAACGTGTTGTGCGTCTCGTCGTGGCCCTTGAACTCCCACGCGAGGTGCATCGCCTCTGCCGCCGCAGTGCCCTCGTCGAGGAGCGACGCGTTGGCGATCGGCAGGCCCGTCAGATCCATCACCATGGTCTGGTAGTTGAGCAGCGCCTCAAGCCGACCCTGCGAGATCTCAGCTTGGTACGGCGTGTATTGCGTGTACCAGCCCGGGTTCTCGATCACGTTGCGAAGCACGACAGGCGGCGTGATCGTGCCCGAGTAACCCATGCCGATGTACGACTTCAACACCCGGTTCTTCATCCCGATGGAGCGCGCGAGCGATAGCAGCTCCGCCTCGCTCTTTCCCGCAGGCAGATCGAGCGCGCGGCTCAATCGAATGCTCGCAGGCACGGTCTCCGACACGAGAACGTCGAGCGAGGCCGCGCCGACCTCTCGAAGCATGCGCGCCTGATCGGCTGCGCTCGGACCTACGTGACGGACGACGAACGAATCCGGGTGAGCCAGTGACACCGACATCGACGCGCTCCTTCAGACGAGAGTTGGAGCGCAAAGTTAGGGTGTGGAGAGACGTTTGACTAGCGGCAACACGCGCTAGAAGCGACCTCCCACCTCGAGACCTGCGCCCGCGAACGAGCCATTTTCTGGCTTCGTAGAGAAGGTTGGTGACAGCCAAGCCTTCGGCAGCTCTCTCTTCTGGACGAGCTCGATCTTCGGCACGTAGTTGACCTGCGCCTCGATAACCCCCGCGAGGATCTCGACGATCATCGGAGCGGCGATCGACAGGTTGACGTATCTCGTCGTGGCGGCGCGCGCTTTGTACAGATCGAACAGCGCTGTGTTGGTCGCGTTGTTGGTCTGCCCGGCCAACGCGTCGTTCGCCTGCGCCGACTGTCCATAGAAGATGATCCCAGTGACGATCGTACCGAGCGCCAACAAGCCTTCGGTCACCAAGAGGATCGATCCGAGCACGGGCTTGCCGTTCTGGAATTGCCCGACGCCGAACGGGACGGCCGCGAGCCATCGTGAGTGGTGGTCGACGACCTTCTCTTCACTCGCGAGTCTTTGGAGGAGCTTGAGGTACTCCGCTTGCCGCTTCTTCTCTTCTTCCTCTCGCGCCTTCTTGGCCGCCGCTTCTTGTGCCTCACGCTGCTTGCGCTCGTTGATCTCGTCTTTGTGGCGTGTGCGCGTGTCTGTGAACGCGTCCAGCACGGGCGTCGAGAACGTGAGCGGGTCCGGGACGTAGGCGTCGTTGTGCTCGAGGATCTTCGCCCAGACGATGTCGGCCTCACTGCCGCGCTTGAGCGCGAAGAGCGAAGCACCGAGGAACATGCGCGCCTCGTCGATCAGCTCGGGGCTCTTCAGCGAGCCCGTGTTCGGATCGAGCATGGCGCGGAAGCGCGCGTCGGCTTCGGTGTAGTCCTTGCCGATGTACGCGTTCTTGCCCTTCTCGAAATCGTCGGCGTGCGCCGCCGCGCTCACGAAGAGCATGACGAGAAAGGCCGATATTTTCAGCGTAGAACGCACGTCGCACGAGACTCGTACGCACGGGCCCTCGATGTCCACTCCTTTTGAGTGGTGGCGCGCTAGTGCACCGTCGAACTGACATCGTACGCCCACGCTTTCGGTGCACGGCGGTGCACTAGTGGGGGATCTCGAAGACGTGCTCGACGATCACCGGCGGTCCTTCGAACGGGGTTATTTTCGCCTCGCGATAGAGATCGATCACGCACTGACCGACATCGGAGCCGCCGAACGGGGGCGCAGAGATCGCGACGTGCGCGACAGACCCGTGGCTCGTGAACGTCACCGACGCGGTGCCTTTGCCGGTAGGCCCGCCGGCTTGTTTGCAGGAGGCGAGCCTCGCGTCGACCATCGACAGTGAAGTGTTCGCGGCGACCTGCTGTGCATGCGATGAAGAGTGCGCGACGCTCGTCGTCGGAGGTGACGCGCTCGGCGCAGCGGATGGTGTCGAAGAGACTGCGGTGCTTGGCTCTGCGCTCGGCGCGGACGGCGCCGCCGACGTTCGTGGAGCGGACACTGTCACAAGCTCGACCTGGTTTTGTACGGGCTCTGCGTGCTTGCGCAAGAACACATAGGCGACGACGCCGACGGCCGCGATCGTGACGATCACGAGCACCGCGATCAGCGCGCCGCGACCGCCGGTCTTCGGCACCTGCGTCATGTCCGCGGCGGGCTCCTCCCAAGGGACCTGCGGCGACGGCATCGGCTGTGGTTGCGACATCGGCTGGTACGATTGGGGCGTCGCGGACGTCCGAGCGATCGCGAGCGCGCGGGCGACCTCGAGCTGCGAGTTCGCTCCAGGCACCATCGACACCGTCTGGTTGTGCGACTTCGGTGGCGCGAGCATCGGCATGCTCTGCATCGGCGCGGTCGCTTGGCGAATCGACGGCTGCGGGTGGAGATAGTCGTGCACGTCCGGTGGGAGCTCCGCGGGCATCGCGATCGTACGGCCGAAATCCGGGAGCTTCTGATCCGCGCGCGTCGGTTCCTCGTCATACGCCGCCGCGGCTTGTTTCAGCCTCATCCAGAACTCACCGGCGTCCTTCGGACGCGATGGCGGAGCGACGGAGAGCGCGGCCTTGAACACAGCCTCCACCGCATCGCTCACCACGATGCCGAGCTTTCGTGGCGTGGGCTGCGCGCGCGGATCAGTGACTGTCATCATCAGCTCGCCAAAGCTCTCGACGGTGCGTGCGCGGCGATCGGCGAGCGCCTCCACCATCACCAACGCAAGCGAATACACGTCAGTCCACGCGCCGACGGCTCCGATCTTCGGCTCGAACTGCTCGGGCGCAGAGAACTGCGGAGAGATCACCATGAGGCTGTTGATGGTGGCCGCGCCCTCGAAGCCGACGCTGCCCACGTCGAGCACCTTCGCCATCCCAAAGTCGAGCACCTTCAGCTTGGTCTCGCCGCTCGGCACCTTCGCGAGGAAGAGATTGCCAGGCTTCACGTCGCGGTGAGCGATGCCTTGCGCGTGCGCATACGCGAGCGCCAACGCGGCAGGCTCGAAGAGCGCCAACACCTCGGCGAGCGGACGTCCGCCGAGCTTGCGATCTCGTCTCGACTTGAGCTCGGCGCTGAAAGAGATGCCATCGAGCCACTCGAGCACCATGTAAGGCACGGTCTCTTTGGTGCGCGGCGAGATCGTCGTGCCGCTCGTCACGCTTCGGACGATGTCGAGGTTGCCTTGCGAGAGACGATAGGCGATGCGGCTCTCGTCGAAGAAGCGCTGCGTGAAGGACGCGATGATCGTCGGATCCTTCGTCTTGTTGATCTTGAGGCACTTGATCGCGACGGGCTCGCGCAGCCCCAAGTGCTGCCCCTTGTAGACGAC
>JANYHY010000136.1 GCA_025362165.1 Myxococcales bacterium
GATCTTCGTCGTGTGTCACTCCTTCGAGCTCTCCACGCTCCATTTCGCGACCGCGAGCATGGCGAAGCGCGCGACGTGCAAGTTCGGCTTGATGCCCGCGTACATCACGTCCGCTGGCGAGCAGACGGAGTGGTTGTCACCGTTCGGATACCGCTTGTTCGCGTTCGAGCATCGCAACTGGGAGGCGATCGACGTCGACATGAAACGACTCGCGTCTCTCGGCGGCGCGGTGCTCGCGAAAGAGACCAACGAAGGCGGCGTCGACAAGGGCAAGGCGACCTTGGCGATGCGTTTCGCACCTGGAGTCGAGGGCACGCAGTTCCACCCCGAAGCAGACGCACCTGGCGTCCTCGATTGGGTCGAGCGCCCGGAGAGCAAGGCCGCGCTCGCCGAAGCCTATGGCGTGTTCTTGCTCGAGCGAATGCAGAAGAGCCTCAAAGATCCCGAGCGCCTCGCCAAGACGTACGCGCTCTGCATCCCGCGCTGGCTCTCCTTCCGTTTCAACGCGCTCGCACGCGAGCGAGGCTGGAACGAGATTAAGCCGCCGGAGCAAGTCGATCTCGACGCGTGGCGCTCCGTCGGCTGAAACTGGGGGAGTGGGTCGTGCTAGCTTCGCGCGCATGACGGAGAAAATCGGTCTCATCGTCGGGATGGAGAACACGTTCCCGCAAGCGTTCATCGCCAAGGTCAACGAGACACCCGGCTATCATGCGGACCTCATCAAGGTCGGCGGCATCAAAGAGAGTTTTCACCGCGACTACGCTGTGATCGTGGACCGCCTCAGTCACGAGGTGCCGTTCTATCGGTTCTTCTTGAAGGTCGCCGCGCTCGCGGGGACGTACGTGATCAACGATCCGTTTTGGTGGTCTTCGGACGACAAGTTCTTCGGCTTCTCGCTCGCGAGCAAGATCGGCGTCGCGGTGCCGCGCACGGTGATGCTCCCGCAGAAGAGCTACATCAAAGGGATCAACAAGGACAAGAGCCTGCGCAACCTCGTCTTCCCGCTCGACTGGGCCGCGATCACTGATTACGTCGGGTTCCCCGCGATCCTCAAGCCCGCGGACGGCGGCGGGTGGCGCGGCGTCACACGCGTCAACGACATGGCGGAGCTCATGGCCGCATACGACGCGAGCGGCGAAGACCCGATGACGCTTCAACAGTTCATCGAGTTCGACGAGTACGTGCGCTGCATCTGCATCGGCAAGGAGTTCATCCTCCCCATCGAGTACGATCCGAAGCGCCGCTGCTACATCGAGCACGACGGGCCGTTCCTGCCGAAGAGCCTCGAGGCGAAGATCCTGGACGGCGCGCACGCGCTCAACCACGCGCTCGGCTACGACATGAACTCGGTCGAGTTCGCGTGCAAGGAGGGCGTTCCGTACGCGATCGACTTCACCAACCCGGCGCCGGACTTCGACGTGCACTCGATCTTGCCCAAGCACTTCCACATGGTCGTCGATGAGATGGCCAAGCACGTCATCACGTGCGCCAAGGAGGGCCGCGGGCACGACGGCGACTACGCCTATCGCCGCTATTTGGAGCAAGCTCCGCACGAGAGGCCCAAGCGCGCCTACCGCTAGCGATTGACGTTGCTAGGGGGCTAGCTTTTGTACGACACTCCATCGCATGCTGGACGGACAGTTCACGCTCGGTGTCGAAGAGGAATATCAAATCGTCGACCCCGTGACGCGAGAGCTCAAGAGCTACATCTCGCGCCTCCTCGAGGACGGCAAGAGCGTGCTGCGTGAGCGCGTGCGGATGGAGATGCACCAGTCGGTCGTCGAGGTCGGCACGAGCATCTGCAAGGACATCGGAGAGGTTCGCACCGAGCTCATCGAGATGCGCAGCGAGCTCTCTGCGTTAGCGAAGAAGGGCGGCCTGCGCATCGTCGCCGCCTCCACTCACCCATTCAGCGACTGGAAGACCCAGGAAATCAGCCCGAACGAGCGCTACTACAACATCATCGAGGATCTACAAGACGTCGCGCGCGCCAACTTGATCTTCGGTTTGCACGTGCACGTGGGCATCAAAGATCGCGAGGTCGCGATCGCGCTCAACAATCAAATTCGCTATTTCCTCCCGCACCTGTTGGCGTTGACGACAAGCTCGCCGTTCTGGCTCGGTCGCAAGAGCGGACTCATGAGCACGCGCTCGCAGATCTTCAAGCGCTTCCCGCGCACGGGCATTCCCGACGAGTTCGAGGGCCCCGAGCACTTCGATCAGTTCGTGAAGCTCCTCATCAAGACGGGCTGCATCGACAACGGAAAGAAGATCTGGTGGGACGTTCGCCCGCACCACGTCTTCGACACAGTCGAGGTCCGCATCTGCGACATGCCGACGCGCATGGATCACACGATCGCGGTCGTCGCGCTCGTGCAGGCGCTCATGGTGCAGCTCTACTTGATGTACCGGCGCAACACCGGCTGGCGCAGCTACCCGCGCAGCCTGCTGGAGGAGAACAAGTGGCGCGCGGTTCGCTTCGGCACCGACGCCAAGCTCATCGACTTCGGTCGCAAAGAGGAGCGCCCGTTCTCGGAGCTCGTGGTCGAGCTCGTGGAGTTCGTGAGCGAGGCCTCCGACATGCTCGGCACGAGCGACGCAGTAGAGCGCGTCATCGCGATCCAAAAAGAGGGCACGAGCGCGCACCGACAGGCCGAGGTCTTCGACAAGACCAACGACATGAAAGCCGTCGTCGACTGGCTCATCGCAGAGACGCTGCACGGGATCGGCTAATCCCCCAGCGCAACGTCGTATCGAAACGGATGCGCGCTGCCGCGCCAGCCCCCACCCGACGTTGGAGGGGGCTTCGTTGCTAATCGCTTTTGCCGGATAACCAAATACCGACGGCGCCGCCGGTCCATGCGGTCTCTGCGCTTTTGTTCTGATCAACGCCCAACATTTTGCCACGCGACAATCGCACTAGGGGCAATAGGGGCACGAGCGGACCGTTGCCGGCGCGCATCAGCATCACGCGCACCTCGGCCTTGACTGCGTTGTGTGCGCCGATGCCTTCGCCGGGCTTGGCGTGAGGCATCGGGATGGCGAACGCGTACTCTACCTTGCGCTGAAGGATCGTCTCGGAGCGCCTATTTTCAGGCACGGCGTCGATCGCCTCTCTCGTGACGTCGACGATGACACCCGAGCCCGCATAACTGAATAGCGGTTTGAGCACGTAGTTCTCGAGGTCGTCCGGAATGCGTTCGATCTCGGACAGGTAACGAGTCTTCGGAACCGTCGGGTGATCGAGATGCGGCAACGAATACTTGGACCAAACCCAATACCAATTAGGGTGTGAGCACCAAGTGATGTCGAGATCGTCGCTCCAGTCGAATGGCATCTTCACGCTCTTGACGCTGAGCTCGTCGAAGACCAACCGATTGTAGATGCGCTCGATGGGGACGCGCTTGCCGTCGATGCGACGGTACAGCTTGTTGCCGTCCTTCTCGATGTCCGTCACGCAGATGGAGTCCACGTCGAACAGCCGCTTCGTGGCGGTGAAGTCGGGCACCGTCTTCTGCGCTTGTGGCTGAAAATCCACGAGCACCGTGGAGCGTGGTGTCGCGTCTCCCAAGATGCATTGCTTCATCAGCGCGACCGACGCCGCGCGATCTTCGTTGAAGAAGCACGTCCACTCGCCGTCGAGCTGCTCGTTCCAGGCGTCAGCCTCGATCGTCTCCATCGCGTACAAAGACGGGAACGCTTGGAGCTCCACGACGCGCCCCTCGATCTCGCCGGACTCGCCGCGGACGAGCGCGAAATCCACTTGGACGCAGTCCGGCAATGATGACATGCGCGGCGCGCGCACCTCGTCGGGGATCGCCTTCATCATCGCGCCGAGCGCCGCGGGCGCGCTCAATTGAGCCACGATATCGAGCGACGCTTGCTGCAAGTGATCGCGAAGTTTCTTGGAGAAGAAGAGCGGAGTCTCTGCCAGACGAAACGGAAACGGCCCCAATCGCTCGGCGAGCCAAGCGCGATATCGCTCGAAGAGCGCATCCGTGTAGAGCGCATTGAATTTCTGTCTGAGCGGCGGGTGCATAAGGCTAATGCGCCCCTCTGAGCAGATCATCCCAGCGATAGCGATGCGCAGTGGGCGTCTTTGCCAGATCGATCACGAGCTCGCCCATTCGCCCGACGACCCAATCGAAATGGGCTTGCCCGAGAGACGCGATGTCGAAGTCCGGCGCGGAGTTCATGAAGTCGATCGCGTAAGGCACGCCGTCGCGCACGGCGAACTCGACCGTGTTCATGTCGTAGCCGAGCGCTTGGGTGATCTTGAGCGCGCCTTCCATCACGAGCGCCGTCAGCTCCACGCTCATGCGAGGCATCGTCTCGTGCGCGCGCTTGTAGCGCTCCGCGTGGGGCAATCGCGGATCCCAGAGCGCGGGGCGCACGTCGCGCTGGCCGATGACGAGGCACCGCAAGTATTGAGTCCAATGAATGTCCTCTTGGAGGATCATGGTCAATTGATCGCTCTTGTCATAAGCGGCCATCAGCTCACTCATGTCGGTCACGCGTGACACGGACTTCCACCCGCCGCCCCAGTGAGGCTTGAGGTACATCGGGAAGCCTAATTTCCGGGCGATTTCCTCCCAATCGACATATCGCAAGTTGCGGAGCGACTCCGAATTGACGTCTGGCCCATAAGCCTTTTGCGGCAACAAGAGAGTCTTGGGTACAGCGAGCCCGAGCCTACTTGCCAATCCCGCGTTGAAGAACTTGTCGTCGGCGATCCGCCAAAATGGGTTGTTCACGACGCGCGTGCCGTAGAGCGCCGCCAGCTTCAAGTAGGGTTGATAGACCGTCACCTCGTGGGAGATCCGATCGACGAGCACGTCGTAAGGGGGCGCCTCTAGCGCTGACGGCGCGCTGAGCTCCGCGTACTCCACGGTCACTCCCGCGTGGCGACTCGCGACGTCCGCGATGAGCGCCTCGGGAAAAGACTTCTCGCGGCCCACCAAAAGGCCGACGCGCATCCCCTTTCCTCTCACCATCCGACTCTGTCCCCGACATAGTGATTGAGCATGCGGTGCCAGGTCGGCCAGTCGTGCTTCATGTCATGGCCCCACAAGTCCAGGTTGTTCCAGATGCCTTTGTCCCAGAGCATTTGCGAGAACCGCTTGGAAGCGTGCGGCGCCTCGTATGCGCCCTGTCCGCTCACGATGTGGATCTGGCTGTGATTGCGGATGAGATCGAGCGTGTGCCCGCCGTTGATCTTCGGGATGAAGCTCATCGGGTTGTTGAAATAGAGATCGTCGTTCATGAAGCCGCGCGAGTAGCTGGGCACCAGATCGTAGAAGCCGCTCATCGCGATGAGCGTGTCGAACTGGTCGGGCCTGCGGAAGAACAGGTTGGCTGCGTGGAACGCGCCGAAGCTCGCGCCGGAGACGCCGATGCGCGCCTCCGGATCGCCCACCGCGCGCCGGATGTACGGGACGACCTCTTGCTCGACATAGGCAGAATACAGGGCTTGGCGACGCGCGGCTTCGGGCACTGGCACCTCGTCGTTCATCCACGCGTGCGCGTTGATGCTGTCGATCGAGAACACGCTCACGCGGCCCGCGAGGATGTGGTGCTCGATCGCGCGGATGAGCAAGAAGCGCTCGCAGTCGTAGAGATCGCTCTGCGCAGTTGGGAGCAGCAAGAGGGGGTGACCCCAGTTGCCATAACGCACGATGGGCATCTCCATGCGTAGGCGCGGGCTGTACCAGCCGAAATCGTGACGGGGGAGGTTCGGGTCGACGTGATCCATTGGGCACGCAAGATAGCGAATCTGTCAGGGGTCGTGCTCGGTAATCTCGATGACGCCGGCGATCCAGCGCAGCTCCGTCCAACCGCCGGGCGGCACGCGCACCTGGCCCATCCACGAGACGACGCCTGTTCGAAGCGCGAAGACGTGATCGCTCGCGCGCACGCTCGCGGCCTCCGTGCGCTTGTCGACCGCGAGCTTGATGCGCGGCAGCTCGAACGTCACCGGCGCGTCGCTCGACACGAAGATGTTCGACGGCGCGGGCGAGTTGGGTGCGCTCGGCGGGATCGGGACACCGTGATCCCTCACGCGACTGATCGGAGCGGACGGCTCCGGCACGACGAGCATGCTGGTGTCACCGTTGAGCTTGATGAGCAGCGGATCGATCGCTCGCAGCTTGGGCCTGTCTGCGAAGCCCTCTTCGCGACCGCCGACCAACACGATCGACATGGCGCGCGAGTTGGCGGGCAAGAACGCTTGTAGGCCGGTTTTGTAGGCGTGATTCTCACCGACGAAGAACGCCGCACGCGGGCTCGGAGGAGGATCTTCGGGATCGAAGTTGTCGGGCAGATGAGCGGACGTGAGCGCGGCCGTGCTCGTCTGCATCGAGAGCGCGAAGTGCAGATCGCGCAACCGCATGAGGCGATCCTCTGGCAAGTCCTTCGGCAGTGCGTCGCGCACGGAAGCGGGCATGTCACAGCCGAGCGGGACGATCCCCGCGTTGCGTGTCATCAGCGTCGCGTCGATTACGCGCGACACATAACCAAATTTCCACGCCGCGTAGTCGAGTCGCACCTGCCGATCGCGGAGCGAGTCGAGCGCTTCGTCTTGATGCGCGACGAGGCGTGCGAGATCCGCGTCGTCCGTATCGGTCGGAGCGGGCACGCCCGTCCACGCGCCCGAGGCGCGGAGCTGCTCGAACGCCACGGCCCACAAACCCTGAGTGCGCTGAAGGACGCGCGCGACGAGATCGAGCTGCTCGACAGAGTCGTGTGTGCCACCGAAGATCAAGTACGCCGCCTGCTTCGGATCCACCGCGAGCCACGCCGTGAGCGCCGCGGCGATGTCATGCTCGCCCGCGCGTGCGTTCACGAGATCGGTGCTCGCGTAGTCGATGTCGTAGTCGTCGACGGGGCTCACTTGTTCGATCGGGCGCGCGCGCGACTTCACGAGCAGCGCGTCAGCCTCTGCGGTCGTCTTCGGGAGCGATGGCCATCGCGGAGGAGCGACGAGGTTCGACGCATCCACCACCACCTTCACGACCGGCGACGGCGGGCAGTCTCTCGTCTCCACGCGCGTGCACGCGCCCAAGCCGATCAAAAGGAGCGCCACACGCATCGCGCCTGGCATCCTAGGACACAGGTGAGTCTGCAGCGACACGCTTGTTAGCTTGCTAACAACGTTTCACGGGTGTTTCACGGCAATTTTTGGCTGATTCGTGAGTGGTACGCGGGCTGCAAAAGCACTCGGTCATGGAGGCCACTTCAATCATGAAAATCGCTCGCTCGTTTCTCATCGGCATGGTCGCTGTCTCGCTCACCACTTCGG
>JANYHY010000189.1 GCA_025362165.1 Myxococcales bacterium
ACGCCGCCGATCCCAACGCCGCGCGCCACGTCCTCCTCACGACGCAGGGCTTGAAGGAGCTGCTGCTGGCCTGCGGAGAGGTCGATCTGTGCGTGACTCCGAGCCAGGTCGTCTTCTCCGATCCGATGCAGAAGAACATGACGGCTGCCATGGGCGGAATGGTTGGGCAGATGGCGGTCGGCATGGACTTCGGAAAGTCGTTCGAGCTGACCGTTCCGGTGCACGAGCGCGTGGCCCATATTCTGGCGCTGGTCGCTCGATCGAGCCAATGAACTTGGCTCCGGCGCAGGAGCAGCTACCGATCCTGTGCCGCGCGTGTGGCGGACCTTCCGGCGTCGGTCCGGATCTCGTCCTCCGATGTCCGTATTGCGGCGCGGTCGATCGGTTGCCTGCCGATGCCCTGACGCGGGCACTAGAGCTCAAGCGACGGCTGGGAGATGCGGCGCGCAGCGTCGCCCAGGTCGAAGGTCTGGAGCGGGCGCTGTCGTCGATCTTCGAGCAGCGCGGCGCCTTCTTGCGAGCGACCGGGACGTACCTCTTCTTCTTCATGCTCGTCACCGCGTGGGCGGCCCTCTCGGCCTACCGCGTCGTCGTGGATGCGCCGGGTGAGTTGCAGCTCGCGATTCTCCTCAACGCAGCGATGGGACCGTGCTTCGTTGGCGGCCTCGTCGTCGCGATGGCCTTTTCACTCTTCGTGGGGCGTGTGAGCTACCGGCGAAAGATCCGCCCTCTGTTGTTCGCGCGTCCATCGCGAATTCCAGGTGCGCCGGCGCGATGCCGGGCCTGCGGCGGGGATCTTCCGCACGCCGAGGGACCTCTGATGTCCTGCCGGTTCTGCGCGACCCAGAACCTGGTCACCCCTGAGATCGAGCGCGACCGCGCACGCATGCTCGACAACGAGGTTGCCTTTCATCGTTCGCGCACGGCGCAGGTGCAAGCGAGCACCGGAAGAATCGGCACGCACATGACGCGCGCGCTGATCGTCTCGGTTGTCCTCGTGTACCTGTCGATGTTCGGGATCGCCGCGCTCGCATCGCTGGCGCTTCAGGCCGCTATTTGACGCGGCCTCGAAGTCGCTTCTGAAGCAAGCGATCGTAGAGCCCTGGGACGACGCGGTCGGCCAGAACGATCGCTCTTTCTCGCCAGCCGACCACCCGCCGCGCTTCGCTCCCATGGAGGAGGTCGATGACCTCCGCCGCGACGACCAAAGGGGAGACGTTCGACCCTTGGACGACGGGCGCGCTCATCCCGAACCAAGGACGGCGCGTGAGAAAGCCGGTGTCGACGAAGCCTGGGCACAGGTACTTGATTCGAACACCGCGCGGCGCTGCCTCGTGCGAGAGGCACTCGAGAAAGCGCGCTTGAGCCGCTTTGGCTCCGGCGTAGTAGGCCTCGTGGGGGACGGCGCGCACGGCGGCAAGGCTGAGCACGGACAGGATCGTCCCGCGTCCTCGCTCCATCATCCCTGGCAAGACGCCTCTCACCACCCGGTCGAGCCCCCAGAAGTTCACCTCGAAGGATGCGCGCGCGACCTCTTGCGGAACCGCGAGCGTAAGCCCCATCACGGGCTCGCCCGCGACGTAGACGAGACAGTCGACCTCACGCGGCGCAAGGGAGAGCGCCTGGACAACGGCCTCGTCGCGGCTCACGTCGCATGCGATGAATTCGTCGCAGGTGCCGGCCGGTGGGGCAGTTCGCGAGAGGACGAACACCCGATGGCCGTCCACCACGAGGGCGCGCGCGATGGCCGCTCCCAGGCCCGACGAACCTCCGACGACGATCGCGACCGGCCTGTTCACGCCTGCTCCTTCCAGTACGGGTCGAACGTCTTCTCGCGCGTAAAGGCGTCGGTGTCGATGCCGAGACGTGAAAACGTTGGCGCGTAGTCGAAGACGTTGTCCATCGCAAGGAACGCAAGCGTGTCCAGTGAGGCGGGGGTCCAGCCGAGGCCGGCTCGCAGGAGCGCGGTTCGCATTCCGGCGAGCGAGCTCAGAGGAACGGGAACGGAGATCGTCCGCTTTGCGGGTCGAGCCAATTCGGCGATCGACACCAAGAACGGGTCGACGACGAGCAGGGGCGCCG
>JANYHY010000204.1 GCA_025362165.1 Myxococcales bacterium
AAGCGGGAGGCAGCTTCTTGCCGTTCACGAGCGGTCGCTGGCAGCTGTCGGGCTCCGGGCAAGTGCACGCGCGATCCAGGTTGAAGCCGTACGCTCCACCATCCATCCCGAGGTCAAGCTTGGTGAGCGCGGTGATCACGCTGTTGGGATCGGTCGGATCGGAGGTCGACAGATCGGGCGCCGAGGGGATGTTGGGTCCGCGACACGCGTTGCCGTCCGTGCTCGCGTCGGCCCCGCCCTCCGAGACGTCCGTCCAGAGCGCGCGATCGTCGATTCCCGCGATGAGCTGACACGCGGCCGCGAACGCGAGCGCGGTGGCTGCGACGGCGAGAACCCTCATCCGCCCACGATACAGCACTTCCGGCCAGAGCTCATGGAGTTGCCCAGCGAGAGCGCTCCCCGTAGCCTGTGGATCGTGCCTGATGAACCCAGTTTCCCCGCGGAGGGAGAGATTCTCGCTGGTCGCTACCAGGTCGAGAAGATCATCGCGCGCGGCGGCATGGGGATCGTCGTGGCCGCCAAGCACATCCAGCTCGGTCAGCGCGTCGCCATCAAAGTGCTCTTTCACCAAAGTGGCAACGCAGCGCAGTCGGTCGCGCGGTTCTTGACCGAGGCCAAGGCATCGGCGCTCCTCAAGAGCGAGCATGTCGTGAAGGTGAGCGACGTGGGCACGCTCGACAGCGGCGCGCCCTTCATGGTGATGGAGCTGCTGGAGGGCGCAGATCTGGCGACGGTGTTGGAGCAAGAGGGAAAGCTCCCCGCGCCGATCGCCGTCGACTTCGTGTTGCAGGCGATCGAGGGACTGGCTGCGGCTCACGCGGCGAACATCGTTCACCGCGATTTGAAGCCGGGAAACATCTTCCGCTCGTCGCGCGGCGATGGGTCGACGATCATCAAGGTGCTCGACTTCGGCGTCTCCAAGGCCACGTCGTCGGACGTGCGCACCGAAGGCACCGTCACCACCACGGACGCCGTGTTCGGCTCGCCCCTCTACATGTCGCCCGAACAGATGCAGAGCGCGACGCGCGTGGACGCACGGTCGGACATCTGGTCGCTCGGCGTCGTGCTGTTCGAGTTGCTCACGGGTAGGTTGCCGTTCGAAGCGGAGAGCATGGCGGGCCTCGCGGTCGCGATCGCGACTCAGCAGCCTGCGATGCTCTCGAAATACATGACCAACCCTCCCGACGGCCTCGATCGCGTGATCGACAAATGCCTCGAGAAGCGGCGCGGCGACCGCTACCTCAACGTCGCAGAGCTCGCCGCTGATCTCGAGCCGTTCACGCCCGACGCTCGTGTGCGCGTGGAGCGCGTTCAACGGCTAATTTTAGGTAAGACCAGCCCCCCGCGACCGATTCCGCCTCCGCCGATCTCGTCGCGCAAGATACCGATGGGCGCGGAGACGCTCGGACCCGTCGACGCAGGTGAGTCTGCGTTCGCGGCGCCAGCTCCCAGACGCTCGCGTGCTCCTCTCGCGATAGGTCTCGTGCTCGCGATCACCGTGGGCGTTGGTGGCTTCGTGCTCGTGCGGCAGCCACGTACGACGCCAGTGATTGCGCGCGCGACCGCGCCTGATCCGGTGACGTCGCCAGCGATGCTCGTCGCCGCCAGCGCGCCGACACAAACCGTCGATCCGCCTGTCGCTTCTACGCCAGCGAGCGCTTCCGCCGCGCACCCCGTGCAGAAGCCCACGATGCGACCTGCGACGACGCACTCGGCCGCGACGCCAACGCCGCCTCCCTCCGCGTCGGTGATCTCCGGGATCGCTCGTGACCGCAAATAGAGCGCTGATCGCGTGCATGCTTGGCGCGTGTCTCGCGTGGCCGAGCGTGGCGCTCGCGCAGCCATCACAAGCAGACGCGGCGCTCGCGCAGACTCTGTTCGATCAGGCCGTCGTGTTGATGGATAAAGGCGACTACCCGACGGCGTGCCCGAAGCTCGTGGAGAGCCAACGACTCGACCCCGGCGGCGGAACTCTGCTCAACATCGGCCTCTGCAGAGAGAAGGAAGGCAAGCTGGCGTCCGCTTGGCTCGCGTACAACGACGCGCTCAGTCAATCGATCAAAGACGGGCGCCCCGAGCGCGAGGCCACGGCGCGCTCGCGCATCGCCGTGATCGGCGACATGCTCTCGAAGGTCACAGTGCTCGTGCCGCAAGACCTCGCGAAGCTCGAGGGCTTGGAGGTTAAGCTCGACGAGACTCCGCTGCGACCCGCGTCTTGGGGAGTGCCCACTCCGATAGACAAGGGCGAGCACACGCTCGTCGTGAGAGCTGTCGGCAAGCTGCCGTTCGAGACCAAGGTGCTCGTGCGTGCGGATGGCGATCACGCGACCGTGACCGTCGAGCCGCTGGTTGACGCGCCGGTCGTCTTTGAACCCAAGCACGAGCAGACGCCCATATCGCCGCCGCCTGCTTCATATCGTCCGGTCGCGTATGCGCTCGGAGCCGCAGGACTCGCGTCGATCCTCGCGGGCGTCGTCACGGGGGTGCTCGCGATCAACCGGCGCTCGTCGAGCGACGCAGAGTGTCCGAACAACCACTGCACGCAGCACGGTGTCGATCTCAACGATCAAGCGAAGGCGTTGGCGTGGGCCTCGGACGTGACGGTCAGCATCGGCATCGCCGCGATCGGAGCGGGAGTCGTCCTCTTGTTGATCTCGCCCAAAGCGAGCGCCAATCGCGCATGGATCAGCCCACAGGGCGCAGCGTTCGTTTTTTAGGCGACGCGTTCGACGCGGACGCCAAGCGCCTCTGCTTCACGCACGACTGTAGAGCACCCCTCTGCTTCGGACGCGAACACGACAGCCTCGCTCGCCGCGATCCACGCGAGCGCTTCGTTACGCGGGAGCGTGTCCATGAAGCGCGCGTCGACGCCTTGTTCTTTTGCGAGAAGCTCGAGGCGCGCGCGCTCTGGGCCACCGCCGATCACCACCAGCGCCATCTTCGCCCGCGCCGCGTGTCGGATGACGAGGTCTACGCGCTTGGTGGCGACCAACCGGCTCACGCTGCACATGACGGGCGCCGCAAGGTTCGCGCGAAGCTCGGCGGCGCGCGCCCTCACGTCTGGAAGCTCGAACGCACACGCCTCGATCGTCGACATGTCGAGCACGCGGTCTTCGAGTCTACTGGGCAAGCATGAGGTCAGCGTGCGCTCGAGCGCGCGAGAGACGAAGCGCCACGTGGTCGCGCGAAGGATGATGTCCTCGACGATGCGCTCGCGAAGAGCGCGCGGCATCGCGATCAACAGGCGCACGTCCGCACCGTGTGAGACGACCTCGAGCTCGCCCCTCGTCACGCTGGAAACCGGCCACGCGCTCGGCACCGCCCAGTGCGCGATGACGCGCTCGAACGGACCGGCGTGACGCAGCGCATCGCGCGCGCGACTCATCCAGTGAATCGCACCGAGCGCCAAATGGGGACGGGCTCGGAGACGCGAGGCCACGCCTGGCCAACCGAACGCGCCGAAGCCGCGCGCGCCGATCACATCCACGCCATCTCCCTGCGATAAGCCGTCCGGAGCGATCACCACGACGTCGTGTTTGGCGCGAACCAGCGCGCGCGCCTCGGCCCGCACGAAGTGGCCCGAGGGGTCCTGCTCGGACCGCGGATAGCTCGTGGTGACGATCGCGACGCGCATGACGTAACGCACACGAACCCTAGTGCATCGGTTCCATTGACGCATCAGCGATGTAGCTCCCCGCACGTCGCGCTGGTAGTGATCAAGACGAACCACTGAGGTTCGCGAAAGGCGAGTCGGCGTGAAGATTCAGGGCCGCATCCTCTACCTCACCGAAGACGCCGCGTTGCTGGACGAGCAGCTCGCAGGCAAATCGCTCGCGTTCGATCCGAACCGCGCGCTCATCGGCAGCATCTCGACAGACGAGATCACTCCCGGTTGGGTTTGTTACTACTACGACGAGACGCTCGCGCGTTACGCGTACTACGGCCTGCGCGGCGGCAAGTTCAAGCAAGACACTCTGAAGAAGGGGAGCTTCGGCGTCGTCGTCAGCGGCATCTCCAAGGGCTGCGGCTCGAGCCGGGAGACGGCGCCGTACAGCGAGCTCAAGGCGGGCGTGCAGCTCGTCATCGCCAAGAGCATCGAGAAGATCTACCGACAGAACTCGCAGAACATCGGGCTGCTCACGAGCACGGATTTCGGCCTGATCGAGCGCATCGAGCGCGGCGAAGACATCCCGATCACCGAGTTCACCAAGGGGCTCGATCCGATCAGCGCGTCGATCGTCGAGCACGGCGGGCTGTTCGCGTACAACGTCATCGGTCGCGCCGTCGTCGCTACGTGAGGGGGCGCGACCTTGCCGGCGACGCGCGCCTTGTTGTACGCGAACAGCCCGCCGTGCTCGACGATCGATGCGCTGATCGGATCGAGCCCCTTGGTGAACTCGGTGATCGGGATGTTTTCGCCGCGCTCGATGCGCTCGATCAGGCCGAAATCCGTG
>JANYHY010000316.1 GCA_025362165.1 Myxococcales bacterium
CCCAAGGCCCACGAGATCGACGAGCACGAGCGCTTCCCGTTCGAGATCTTGAGAGGCCTCGCAGACCTCGGCATGATGGCGGTCAATGTCCCCGAGTCACTCGGCGGATCCGGCGCGGGTGTCGTGAGCTATGCGCTCGCGATGCAAGAGGTCGCGCGCGCGTGCGCCTCTACTGCCGTGACCATGGCCGTGAGCAACATGGTCGGCGAGGTCATCGCGCACTTCGGGACGGACACTCAAAAACAAGTGCACTGCCGCAAGCTCGCCAACGGTGAGCACGTCGCGGGCTCGTTCGCGCTGAGCGAGCCAGAGGCCGGCAGCGATCCGGGAGGCATGCGCACGATCGCGCGCCGCGATGGAGACGAGTGGCTCCTAGACGGCGCCAAGCAATGGATCACGAGCGGGGCTCACGCGGGCGTGATGGTCGTGTGGGCGCGCACGGGCGGAGACGAGCTCAAGGGCACGAGAGGCATCTCTTGCTTCTTGGTTGAAGGCGGCGCGAAGGGCCTGAAAATAGGGCGCGCCGAAGACAAGATGGGACTGCGCGGATCGAACACAGTGCCGCTCGAGCTCGAAGGATGTCGCGGCGAGCTGCTCGGTCAGATCAACGGCGGCTTCAAGATCGCGATGATGGCTTTGGACGGCGGGCGTATCGGCATTAGCAGTCAAGCGATCGGCATCGCGCGCGCGGCGCTCGACGAGAGCGTTCAATACGCCAAAGACCGAAAGGCGTTTGGTAAACCGATTAGCGAGTTTCAAGCGATGCAATGGAAGCTCGCCGACATGAAGACGCAGCTGGACGCCGCGCATCTGCTGTCGATGCGCGCGGCCTCGCTCAAAGAGGCAGGAAAGAACTTTTCCCGCGAAGCCTCGATGTCCAAGCTGTTCGCGAGCGAGATGGCCGTGCGCGTGTGCAACGAGGCCGTCCAGATCCACGGCGGCTACGGCTACATGCGCGAGTTCGCCGCAGAGCGACATCTCCGCGACGCGCGCGTCACCACGATCTACGAGGGCACCAGCGAAGTGCAACGCATCGTAATAGCTCGCTCCACTCTCGGCTGAGATTTGCTCGTGGCACATCTCAAGGCGTCTTTCGTCGTGTTCGCGATTGGGTGTGTTCCTTCGCCTAGCGTTCAGAACGTGCTCCCTGCCGCTGACCCTCCCGACACGAGCGTCGTGGCGCTGGACTCCGCCACGGTTGATGCGTCAATTATCGCGGACGAGCCCCCCATGGGCTTGTCATGCCTCGCGCGAACATACGCTGGGATACCTAAAAAAGAGGGCGATCGTTGGGGTTTGCAGCTTGCCGATGGTGCGTTCATTCCCTGGGAGAAGCGCGCTGGGGAGCGCACGGACGCGTCTCCGTTCGATTTGAAGGACAACTACGAGACGCACTATAGCGTTGGCCCGATCGCGCCCATCACGAGTGAAGACTTCAATCCAGGTCGAGTGCGCGTCGACGAATTGTTCTTCAATACGTATGGCAAGACGGCGCGCGATGTTCAGAAGGCGCTCGTCACGGTGATGGTCGGCGGCAAGGCGTTCGCCGTCCACGCCAAGATCGCCGCTCCGCTTCGTCGCGTCGCCGTGCGTGTCGCAGACGCGATGAAGAAAGACCCGAAGCTCGAGCGCTTCTTCGCTTCGCCTGGCGGCACCTTCAATTGGAGATTCATCGCGGGCACGACCGAATTGAGCATGCACTCGTGGGCGATCGCGATCGATCTGGACGTCGGATTATCCAATTATTGGCGCAACTCGCCGTCGCCTCTGAAATGGACCAATCGATATCCGCAGGCGCTCGTCGACGCGTTCGAGGCCGAGGGCTTCATTTGGGGCGGGCGCTGGTACTACTTCGACACGATGCACTTCGAGTATCGCCCTGAGCTCGTGGACTCGAGTTGCTATCCATCATAACTTGAGAGCATGTTCCGCGTGTGTGCCGTCCTGCTCGCCGCGTCTGGCGCGTGTGCGCTCGTCGGCTTCGGCGGCGGTTGGGTGGGCGTGAAGGACAACGGCGTTCAGAAGGGAGCCATCACTCCCAACTACGAGACGCGGCTCTTCATCCGCTGATGGTCAATCGCCGATAATCGATTATTCGCCGCCGCTGATCGAGCGATACAGGCCGCTCGCGCGCGCGCCCGCGTAGATGGTGCTCGCAGACTTGGGATCTTGGGCGAACGAGAGCACAGCGCGGTTGGCCATTCCTGTGGTGATGAAGCCGCTGCCGTCGTTGCGCCAAGCGCCGAGGCCGGTGCTGCTCGCGAAGATGACGTCCTTGCCTTTGATGCTGAAGATCGCGAGCGCAGTAGCGAAATGGTTGGAATCCAGGGGAAGCGCGCCGGTCACGTCGCTCCATGTGTTGCCGTCGGGGCTCGACTGCAGCGTGCCGGCGCCCGCGAAGATGTTGGCCTTCGAGTCGAACGCCAACACGGTGCCAGCGACTTTGTTGGTCACCTTCGTCCAGCTCTGACCGGACGTGACCGTGCGATAGACTCCATCGCTCAAGCCCGCATAAGCGGTATTGGCGGTCGTGGGGTGAGCGGCAATTCCCCAGACGTTCGAATAGGGATTACCAGTCAACAACGACCAGGCCATTCCGCCGCTGGAGGTCCCCGCGAGCCCGATGTTGCCTCCGACATAAACGGTATTCGCGTCCGCCGGTGAAAGTGAGACCTGCGTGACATTGCCGTTACCGAGCACGGCGTCATGCACGAAGGTCGCCCCGTTGTTGGTCGACTTGAACACCGCGCCGCCGTTGTTTCCAGCGTAGATCGTGCCCGTCGGGCCGATCTTCACGGTGAAGTCGCCTCCCCACGTCAGGCCTTGTTGAACGCTGATCGCCGAATACGTCTTTCCGCCGTCAGTCGAGTAGTTCAACCCGTTGTACCCACCACCGACCCACACGTTCATCGAGTTGTTCGGGTCGATCGCGACGCCGTTGACGCTGAACGCAGTGAAGCCCTGCGAGGCGTCCGCCCAAGTCGTGCCGCCGGTCGTCGTCTTGCTGATGCCACCGCCCGAAATCAAGTAGTGACCCACATAGAGCGTATTGGTGGAGCTCGCCGACAGGCCCATCGCGAGCATGGCGTTTCCACCATGCAGGTTGTCCTTGGTGTCTACCCAGGTGCCTCCGCCGTCTGTCGATTTCCAAATCGCCGAGCCGTACGCGCACGCGTAGAGCGTTTGATTGCCGCCCGGCACGAAGACGAGAGTCTCCGTCGAGATCTGCGCGATGTTCACGCCCGCGACCTTGGTGAACGCGCCGCCTCCGGTGGAGTGCCAAATGCCTGGGCTGGTCTCCCCGAGCCCGACGAACACGTTCGTCTGGTCGGTGGGATCGGTGGCGATGGTCGCGACTCCCACGTTCGCAGGCAGCCCCGTCATGGGCGTCCACGTCTTGCCACCATCCGCCGACTTGTAGATTTGCTGGTTGTAGGCCTGTGTGTAGAGCGTCTGCGGATCCTTCGGAGCGACCGCGACCGTGTACATGGAGCTCTTCGCGAACGCCAAGTCGCTGGCGGGGTTCCACGTGCCTCCGCCGTCCGTCGACTTCATCACTCCCATGCCCGTGGGCGTCGTGTAGAGCGTCTGCGTGTTGGAGGGATCGATCACGATCGCCGTGACGAACGTGCTCGAGATGCCTGCGTTCGCCGCTGCCCAGGTGACGCCCTTGTCGAGCGACTTGAACACGCCGCTCTGACCATTGCCCGCGTACACCGTCGTCGCTTTGGTGGGATCAACGGCGATGCCGTACACGCTGTTTCCGACGAACCCGGACAAATGCCAAGTAGCGCCGTCCGTAGTTTGATAAAGGCCGCCAGTGTCCGTGCCCGCATAAGCGGTCTTGTCGTCCGTGGGATCGACGACCATGCGCCGAATCGTGCCTCCGTAGAGTGAACCGCTCCAAGGCTGCCAGGCGTCGATCGGGAGTTTGTTGCTCTTGGCCGTGAACGCGCCGGCTGTGGCGACGACCTCGTAGAGTCCCGCTTTGCTAATCGTGATATCGGCGAACGTCGCGACGCCGTTGCTCGTCATCGCGGTGGTCGTCCCGCCGATCGCGCCCGGACCGGCCACGAGCGTGAGCGTGACGGGCACCGGCGTGGTGACGGGCTGCGCGTTCTGGTCGCGCACACGAACCGAGATCGATCCGAGCTGCACGAGCGAGTAGCCGCTGGTCGGCTGCACGGTGAAGTCGACTTGGTAAGTGGAGGCGTCTGCCGGCGGCGAAGTGTCCGCCCCTGGGCTTGTGTCTGCGATGACGACGTCAGCGCCGGAGTCCGGAACGACGAGCGTGGTCGACGTGTCGTCACCACCACACCCCATCAACCAAGTAGCGCTCGAGACACCAATGCCAAGGAACAAGACGCGGCTGTTCATGATCAGATCCTCCGTAGGAACGTGGAAGATAGACTCGAAAGGAGGCTTCGGTTCGCCGTGAAGCGAACCATCATGAAAGCATCAGCTTGTAAGTGCTCGTCGTGACGCTGTCGAAGGATCAAGGCCCGGAGAAGACGTAGACGGAGGGCGTGTTTTCGTCCGCGCCAACGAGGACTCCGTTGTTGGCGACTCGAAAGATCATGACATTGGCGCCCGGAATCCCGTTTGCCACCCAGCGCAGCGTTCCGTGCTCGTCGTACGACGAGACTTTGGCCTGGTCGGTCAGGTAAACGTTCCCGGCGAGGTCGAAGCCCGGCATGCGCGTGACTCCCGAGAACTTGCTGAGCATCGCGCCGCTCGAGTCGAAAGCGAACAAGTCGTGATTGTCGTCCGACACCCACAGCGCTCCGGTCGTCGTCACGCCAGCGAGATCGACAGCGGCGTGCATGCCACCCGGCAGGGTTTTCGTCCAGACGACCTTGGCCGCCTTGCGGTCGACCGCAGCGTACTCGTAGGTGCCGCCCCTCACGCCCCACACGACGCGCAACAAGCCATCTGGACCGAGCGCGCTCACGCTGTCGATCGCAAAGCCGGCACTGGTAAGGATGACCGCCGAACTGGGCACGAGCGTCATCGTCGAGGGATCGATCACCTGCATCGTCCCGTCGCTGACGCCCTGCCACAAGAGACCATCAGCGACCGTCGCTCGAATGTTGTCCACCGCCCCGGAGAGAGAGGCGCTAGGGCCGTACGCGAATGGTTTGGGATCCATGGACTGGACACCGCCCGTGGGATCCGCGAACACCATTCGCCCATTCGGAAGGATGTTGACGCCCGAACGAACCGTGTCCTTCGTGACCAAGAACCCGTTCTCGCCTCCGTCCGACGCGTACTGCGCCATTCGGTTGTCGGTCGCCAAGTAGAGCAAGTCAGTGGCCGCGATCACCATGGAAGAACCAGTCATGGGCGCTGTCTTGACGCTCCAAAGCTGTCTCGGTGGGTTCTCCGCGAGAGTGAACGCGGAGAGCTCCGAGGAGTTGGTCGCGACATAGGCGATGTTGTTCTTGTCGATGACGATGTCGGTCGCGAGTCCAGTCAGCCCGAAGTTGTTCACGGCCGACGGCGGTGTCGCTCGTCCAACCGAAGCGCTCACGTTACCGCCACCAGGACACCCGCAGCTCATCGGGTACGGTGCGCCTGCCTGCAGGGCGGTCACGTCGCCGCACATCGTCGCGTAGGGTCCTGCGTCACCAACGCCGGTGTCGGGAGGCGCGCCGGCATCGCTCTGCGCGCACGAATTGTCGACGCAAGTGGAGGGTACACACTTGCGCCCCGCGCACGTCGAGCTGGGATCGCACACGACACCGGCGCAATCGACCTCGAGCACGATGGGGAGATCGAGGCGCTTGTGGTCGATATAGCTCACCGCGCGACGAACGTGAATGCAGCCTGCGGAGCCCTCCACGCAGTTCCCGGCTGCATCGAGAGTGGCGGGCGCGATCGCTGCCATCACCTCGAGGCTGACTCGAGGTGCGTCACCCGGCGTCAGGACCAGCGTGCCGATTTTTTGATTCACGCATGTCCGAGAAGAGGCGTTGACCGGTCCGTTCGCGACGATCTCTCGACCGACGCGAAGCGCGACACGATCCTCGGCCAGCGAGCTGCATGGAAAATCGGTGGTGATGGAAAGTCTGATTTCCGTGGGGTCGAGGCACGCGAGCACGAGCGACCCGCCTCCACCGAGCGCCCCCAAAACCAGACAAACGAGCCTGTCGAGCCTCACAGCACGTCCACGAACACTCTCGGGCGCAGCGCGCGCGCGACTCCCATGCGCTCCAAATGCGCGCTGACCGCCAACACGGTCGCCTCGTCGAAGGCATCTCCGACGATTTGAAATCCAATGGGCAATCCATTGTGCATTCCAATCGGCACTGAAGCGGCGGGCAATCCAGTCAGGTTGCCGAGGAAGTTGAATCGACAGAGTCCCGAGAGCGCTTGCGGGTCCAAGAAGCCGGACTCCATGTGCTCGGCGGTCGCGTGGGTCGCGACATCGACCGTCGTTGGGAGCACCAACACGTCCACTCGCGTGAGCGCGTCTGCGATTTGCGCGCGCAGGCCCTCGCGCAGGCGCTGCGAGTCCACGTAGTCAACCGCGCTCAGCTGCGCGAGGACCGACATCGTGATCTGCAGGTCTGGGCTCATGTCGTCCGCGTGCTCTTTCCACGCCGACCGGAGCCCCCCGCGCGCCTCGAGAGAGATTGCCAAGTAGCCAATCGCCGG
>JANYHY010000340.1 GCA_025362165.1 Myxococcales bacterium
GTCCTACTCAACTGGACGCAGAACGGTGATCCAAGCGCGGGTGACGCGGGCGGCGGCGTCGGCGGTTACGGCGGAGTCGGCGGCGAAGGGCCTGGCGGCGCCGTATCGCAACAAGTCGTCAACTTGCTCAACGGCGCGACCGTCGTCGATCCGGGCCTCGGTTGGCTCTATCCCTACGACGCGACCGTGTGGCCGCGCGGCATCCTCGCGCCGCTGCTTCAGTGGAGCGTTGGCGCGGCGGGCGACTACGACGCCGTGTACATCCACGCGTCAGAGAAAACGTTCGACTACAAAGGTTACTTCGCCAAGACCGCGACGCCCTTCCTTCACCACCCCATCATCCAAGCCGCGTGGAAGGCGCTCACGTACTCCAACACCGGCGAGGACGTGACAGTCGACCTCACCTTCGCCAAGGGCAATGTCGCCTATGGGCCGATCACCGAGAAGTGGAAGATCGCGGCGGGCGTGCTCAAAGGCACGGTCTATTACAACTCTTACGGCACCAACCTCGCGAGCAACTATTGCTGTACGCAAGGCAACAAGAAGTTCGGCGGCGCGACGCTCGCGGTGAAGGGCGGCTCGACCGATCCAGTGTTGGTCGCGGGCGACAACAACAACTGCCGCGTGTGTCACTCGGTCGCGGCCGATGGCTCGATGCTCATCACGCAGAACGGCGGCAACTACAGCCAGTCGATGCGCGTCGATCTCAAGAACAACAACGCGGAGTCCGCGATCGGCCCCGCGAACGGGCAATTTGGCTGGCCCGGCATCTTCCCGGACGGCACGATGCTCTTCTCGAACGGCGCAGGTCTCGCGGGCGGAAGCACGCAGCCGAGCGCGCTCTTCGCGGTCCCGGCGGCGACTACGATCGCGACGACAGGCCTCTCTGCGCAGCTTCGCGCGGGCACTCCAGCGTTCTCTCCAGACGGCAAGCACCTCGCCTACAACTTCACGGGCGGCGCAGGCAGCGACGGCAAGTCGCTCTACGAGTACGACTTCGACAAGAGCACGAACGTCTTCTCCGCGCAGCAGAAGCTCGACACTCCGTCGTTGGGCACTGATTGGTGGCCCACGTTCATGCCGACCAACGACGCGGTCGTCTACCAGCGCGAGACCGTCTTCAACGGTCGTGATCTCGCGGGCACACGCTCGACCTGCGACGCGCCCGGACCTTGCTCGAACGTGGGCACACACGGCGAGCTTTGGTGGGTCGATCGAAAGACGCAGACGGCTTCTCGTCTCGACAAGGCCAACGGCAAGGGATACGCGCCGACCAAGAACGCCACTCAGCACGACGACGATTCCACGCTCAACTACGAGCCGACCGTCAACCCGGTGGTCTCTGGAGGCTACGCTTGGGTAGTGTTCACGAGCCGTCGCCTCTACGGCAACGTCGCCACGATCAACCCATTCTGGAGCGACCCGCGGTTCCATGACATCTCGAAGAGTCCGACGACCAAGAAGCTGTGGGTCGCCGCGATCGACTTGAACGCGCCGCCCGGCACGGATCCGAGCCACCCCGCGTTCTACTTGCCTGCGCAAGAGCTCCTCGCGGGCAACTCGCGCGGCTTCTGGGTCGTTGATCCCTGCCACAAAGACGGCGCTACGTGCGAGACCGGCGACGAGTGCTGCGGTGGCTATTGCAGACCCGCGGGCGACGGCGGCGGTCTCGTCTGCACACCGGACGTACCGATGTGCGCTCAAGAGTTCGAGAAGTGCACGGGTGACGGCGATTGCTGCACCGGCGGCAAGACGCTCACCTGCATCAATGGCCGCTGCGGCCAAGCGGGCCCGAACTGAAAACGGTGCAGGCGCTCTTTCGCTGTACTACCTTCGCACGCGCGTGCATTTTCAAATCAGCCACGAGTTCGACGTTCCTCTCGACGCGCTCGAGCTGGCGGTGCTCTCGCCTGATTTGTTCGAACGGTTGAGACGAAACCTCTCCAACTCCATGGAAGAGGTGGCGCAGAAGCAGCATGCACTCGCCGACGGTGTCCTCACGCGAGTGTGGTCGTTCCAAGCGAACGTGAAGGTGCCGGTGTTTGCCAAGAAGGTCGTCACGCGCGAGATGCTCTCGTGGGATGAGCAGAGCACGTACACGATCAAGAGCCACGCTGCCGTTTGGGTGGTCGTGCCCAACGTGAGGCCCGAGTGGCAGAAGTATTTCCACGCGAAGGGTACCTACACGCTCCTCCCGCTCGCGAGCGGGCGCAGCCGGCGCGTCGTGGAGGGAGAGCTGTTCTTGAAGGTGCCGGTCGTCCAGAAAGTGGCCGAGCGCGCGATCCTCGGTGAAGTAAAGAAGACGTTCGAAGCAGAGGCCGAGACGCTGCGCGATCTCGCCACGCTCGTCTAGTGGAGCATCCCGCAAATGACGGCCATAAATAGGACTAGCAATGTTGCGGAAAGCTCCACTAGAAAAACCGCGGGAGCGGTTTTGGGGTTCGGGCCGAAGCCCCGTCAAGACAAGTCGCGACACTTGTGAAACCGACCACTAGGAGGTTTGAGGTGAGAGCTGGCGCGCTAGTTTCTTCGTTGGCGTTCTTTGCGGCGTTCGCGCCGAGCGCGCAGGCGACCGATCTCAATGCCGAGCCACACGGAACGATGCCTCAGCGCGCCGAACGACTCTTGGCGCCAGGCAAGAGCGCCTCGACGGACGACACGGCGGACGCGATCGTCACCAACCCGGCGAACCTCGGCTTCTTGCCGTCATACGAGCTTCGATGGACAGGTGTGCGCTGCCCAGACACGCAGAAGATCGCCTGCGGTCATGCGTTCGAAGCCGCGACCCCACTGCTGTTCGGTCTCGTGACAGGACTGCGCGTCGACTACGTCACGCCGCCTGCATCAGCGGGTCCGATCTATGGAGGCATCGACTACACGTGGCTCACGTGGGCGCTCGCGTGGAAGATGTCTCGCGCGGTCTCGTTCGGCACGTCGATCCAACACTCTTTCTCGGCGAACCCGCTCGTCAACGGTTTTTGGACGATGTCTGCGGGCGTGACTCTGCGGCCCGATCCGCATTTCTCGGTGGCGCTGCTCGCGCGCGACTTCACGCGCCCGACGGTGGATCCAGTCCTCGGCAATCACGCGCAGCCCATCCTCGATCGCAGCTATGTGGCGAGCGCCGCGTTCCGTCCGACGGGGCGCCGTGCGGTCGAAGTTGCGCTCGACCTCAAGTACCTCGACGGCACGACCGCCGACGGCTCTGGCAAGCTCATCCCTCGCGCGAGCCTCGCGTTCGATGTGCCTGGTGTAGGTCGCGCGCGCGGAGACGTCGAGGTCTGGCACTTCGAGAACGACTCCACGCGCGCGGTGGTCGCGACTGCGGGCATGGAGATCTACATGGGCCGCGCCTCGTTCGGTGGCGGCGCGCTCTTCGGCAGCGGCCTTGGTAACGCTGCCAATGACAACGAGGTCGGCGAGTGGCTGACCGCGTCTTTTGCGGGCTATCACAACCCAGGTCTGCCGGAGCTTCGACACGCCGTCTCGATCCGAATGGAGAGCACGCCAGGCACACGCGGGCACGTCGCGTTGCTTCGCAGGCTTTGGAAGATCAGCGAAGACCCCAAGATCGCCGGCGTCACGTTCATCATGCGCGCGGAGCCCGCCAGCTCTTACGCGCATGCCGAAGAGCTCGCCGACGCGATCCGCGTGCTGCGCGCGCGCGGCAAGAAGGTGCTCTGCTCGTTCGAGGACAACGGCGCGAAGTCCCTCTACGTCTGCGCGAACGCAGACCGCATCGTCATCAACCCCGCAGGTGGCCTGCGCTACTCCGGCATCAAGAGCACGTACCTCTACCTCGCGGGTCTCCTCGAGAAGCTCGGCATCAAGGCTGAGTTCGTGCGCATCGGCGCGCACAAGAGCGCCCCCGAGCAGTTCACCAACACGCAGGCGTCGGACGTCGCGCGCGCCGATCACGAGGACCTGATCCGCGAGGTGGAGGCGGTGTTCGTGCGCAACGCGTCTGTCGGACGCGGCATCCCCGAGCAGAAGGTGCGCGAGGCCACGCTGAAGGGTCCGTTCGTCGCGCAAGAGGCGAAAGACGCCGGCTTCATCGACTCGTTCGCGTTCGACGACGAGGTCGATCGCGCCACACGCGACCTCGTCGGCAAGTACACCATCATCGAGCCATACGAGGATGCGGTCGAGGCACCGAGCACGTTTGGCCCTCGCGCGAAGGTCGCCATTCTTTACGTCGATGGAGACATGGTGGACGGTCGCTCGCAGACGATCCCGCTGATCGACATGAAGCTCGTGGGCTCGTACACGATGGCCGACACCATCAAGGCCGTGCGCGACGACAGCAGCATCAAGAGCGTGGTGTTGCGCATCGAGAGCCCTGGAGGCTCGTCCATGTCCGCTGACGTGATGTGGCGCGAGCTGCGCCTGCTCGCCGAACAAAAGCCGCTCATCGTCTCGATGGGCTCGGTCGCCGCGAGCGGTGGCTACTACATCGCGTCGGCTGGCAAAGAGATTTACGCGCTGCCGCTCACGGTCACCGGCTCGATCGGCATCTTCTACGGCAAGGCCGATCTCAGCGGACTCTTGGGCAAGCTCGGCGTCACCACAGAGACGTACAAGACTGCGCCGCGCGCGGACGCAGAGTCGCTCTATCGCGGGTTTACTCCGGACGAGCGCGCGGAGCTCGAGCACAAGGTTGGTCAGTTCTACGACGTGTTCCTCGATCGCGTCTCACAGGGTCGCCACATGACCAAGGCGGAGGTAGACGCCGTCGGACAAGGTCGCGTGTGGACTGGGCAAGAGGCGATCGAGCACAAGCTCGTCGACAAGCTCGGCGGATTGCGCGAGGCCCTCGATGAAGCGCGCAAGCTGGCGAACCTCCCAACGGACGCTCCAGTCGAAGAGCTGCCCGTGGTGGAGCAATCGTTGATAGAGCAAGTATTGGGCATCAACGGCGTCTCGCACGCGATGACGATCGACAACTTGCCAGTGCAAGTGCGCGACGTCGCGCGCGCTGTCGCTCCGATGGTGGTCTACACACGCGACACCGCGATGGCCCGCATGATGTTCGTGCCGCTAGAAGAGTGACTCAAACCGCGCGCAGCGTGATCAGCACGACAGCAGGCGCGACGCCCAATCGGATCGGCGGTCCGGTGGTGCCCAATCCGGGGTGCACGTAGAGCGTGCTCTTGCCGCGCGTGTAGATCCCCAAGTGATAGTGGTGAGTCAACTTGCTCAGCGTCACGTGCTTGGCGAAGAACGGCAACGCGATTTGTCCGCCGTGCGTGTGTCCGCTGAGCGTCAGATCGACGTCTCGCTTGTACGCGTCCCTGAAACGCTCGGGATCGTGCGCCAACAGCACAGCGCTCATGCCGTCGGGGCGCTCTCGCAACGCCGCGTCGATGTCGTCGCGGCGAGTCCACGTGTCGTCGATGGCAGCCAAGTAGAACGCGCCCTCGTCGCGGCTAATGACGAGACCTTCGTTGCGCAACACACGGCCACCTTTATCGGCGATCAACGTGGTGAGCGGCTCGCCTTCGCCGAAGTAGTCGTGGTTGCCCATGGAGACGAACGTGCCGTTTTTGGCGCGGAGGTTCCCGACGATGTCTGCGATGTCGTTGTGGAACTCGGTGCCGTTGGTCACCATGTCCCCCGTGATGACAGCGAGGTCTGGCGCGAGAGCGTTGGCGGCGCGGACCCACGCTTCGGCGCGTGATCGCGGTGTCATCGCGCCGATGTGCAGATCGCTGAGGTGTGCGATGCGGTAGCCGTCCAGCGACGGATGCAGCCCCGTGATGGGCACCTCCACCTTCTTCACGACGAAGACGCGACGCCTCACGAGCACGCCGTACCCGCACACGACCAGCCCCGCGAGATAGATCCACATGAACGCGACGGACATCGACCACCCAGCGAGGGGACACACGATGGTCGCGATGATGGAGGGCACGAGCGAGAAGATGCACGCAGTCCAGTGCACGTAATACGGCTCGTCGACGAGCAAGGTGAGCCACCGTGAGCGATGGTGATCCGACATGCCAGCGCGCGCGCGACCCAAGAAGAGCGCGACGCCGATCGTGACGACCGCGCCGCTCACGAGCCAAGGTCGCTGTGCGCCGAGCTGGCGCGCGAGCTCTGCTATGCCGATCATCGGTCCGATGTGCGCGACCGCCGTGACCGCTAGCAAGAGGTACAAGAACGTCGCCATACGCGGTCGGTGGCCGATCGCGCGCGTCGCCGTCTTCGGCGGAGGAACGCTCGGTGCGGGTGGTGCTTCTGTCGTCATGGATGCTGATGGAGGAGGATGATCATGGCAGCTGGCCTTCGATCACGCCCCCATCTTGGCATACCGCTCTGACAGAGCGCGCCGTGCAGCTGATCCCTACGATCGCGGCGGAGAGGCCGAGCTCGCCGCTCATGCGCACCCAGCTGTCTCCGGTGCGCCGCAAGAGGCGCGCTTGCTGCGCTCCCGCCCATGACGTCCCCTCGGCGGTCACGCCGACGCAGAGCAGATCGCGCGTAGTCTGCACGGCTTCCAGCTTGGTCGCGAACCCTGGGCTCATGGTGAGCGCATGACCGCCAGTGCCGACCGCGACGATGTGCCCATCTGATAGCGGTGCGATCGCCGCGAGGTCGCCTGTGCACACCGTGCCGACGAACTCGGCCGACTTTTGGTGGACGCGCACCATCGCGCCGCTGTCGCCGCACGCGACGAGCAGGCCATTCGCCGTTCGCGTCACGGCGCGCAGTCGACCCGCGGGCGGCGCGTCTGCCATCATCGCGAGGCGGCTCTGCTGGTATTGGACGATGACACCGACGCGATCGGTGGTGGTGGTGCGGTGGACCGAGCTGCGGCTTGGTCGCTCGCCGACGAGCGTGATGGTGCCGTCTGGATCGACGTGCGCACCGTGATACGTCGCGTCGGGATCAGCGGTCGTCAGCACCGCGTGTGCGCCGCTCGGCGCGAGGTGGAGCGCGAGCCCAAGCTCGCCGAAGATCAGATAGTCGCCGTTCGGCATGCGAGCCACCCCGCGCGCGCGACGCGGATCGAAGCCATTCGGGAGCGCCACGCCGAGCCACTGACCACGCTCCCAGCGCGCGAGCCCCACCGGCCCGATCGCGACGCACCCGTTGTCCGCGCTTATGAACACGCCGCGAACGACATCTTCTTTGACAGGCTGAGTGGCGACGCGCCAGCTCCACAACGCGGGATTCGAGGTGTCGCCCATCGGTCTTTGACTGGACCACTGGTTGTCTATCGGAGACGGTGAACGCGGCGCTCCCGACGGCTGCGGTAGCGAGACTGGCTGAAACGGCGTGCTCCCGATAGCGCTCTTCGGCTGGGCGTCGAACGCGGGAACGATCACCGGCACCTGGCTCGGTCGAAGAGAGAAGTGGTCACTGGTGCTCGCTGGAATCGTCTCGGAGAACTGGAGGTTCTTGCCACCCGCGGGAGGCGCCGACGCGGATCTCGACTCCGCCGCCATCCGCAGCACCGGCTCGATCACTCCAAAGAACTCGGCGATCGATTGGTGGCGATCGCTGGGGTCTGGCGCGAGCGCTTTGGCGATTTGCGTGTCGAGCACCGCGACGAGATCCGGCCGCGACCGCAGCTCGAGCGACAAGGAGTCCGCCTCTTTGAGCAGAGACGGTCGTGCGTGGTTGAGGATGCGCGTCACGATCAAGAGAGGGTTCTCTCCGTCGCGGTAAGGGAACGCCATCTTGCCGGCGAGCATCTCGTAGGTGATCGCGGCGAGCGAGAAGACGTCCGTGCGCGGACCGACGCGTTGGTTGCCTTGCTCGTATTGCTCCGGAGGTGCGTATCCGAGCGAAGCTCCCGCGAGCGTCGTCGTGCGTTGCAGCGACACGTCCGTGAGCTTGACGAGGCCGAAATCAGTCACTTTGGCGATCTCGGCGCCTGCCTCCACCGCGAGCAAGATGTTCGACGGCTTGAGATCGCGATGGATCACCTTCTGCTGGTGCACGAGCTCGAGCGCTTGCGAGACCTGACGCAAGATCCGCCGCGCTCGCTCGGCGCCGAGCCCTTTGCCTGGCTGCGCGTCCACGACCTTCTCGAGCGTCGTGCCGTTGACGTACTCGAGCACCGTGAACGGGAGGTTGAACGTGTCCTTGCCGTTGGGCGAAGTGAGGCTCGCCGTAGCGTGATCGAAGAAGCGGACGATGTGCGGGTTGGGGATGTTCTGCTGAGACAGCATTCGCAGCACGTCTGCCTCGCGCTGGAACCTCCGCAGCGTGTCGGCGTTCACTGCGTCCGGCCGGAGCACCTTCACGATCACGACGAACCCACCAGGCTCGTCCCAGTTCGCCGTGAAGACCCAACCCTGACCGCCCTCGCCGATCTGCTCGCGCAAGATGTACTGCGCACGACCGCTCCCCTTGAGGGTGCGGCCAGCGAGGCTATCGCGCAGCGCGAGTAGGCGCGGATCAGTGGTGAACATCGTTCCCGTTTCTCACGCCTTGCGGCTGCCCCCTTGCGCGATCAGCCTTCGAGCAACTTGAGGAGGGTGTCTTTGCCTGTGAGCCCGACGTGCTGGCCCTTCTTCTCGCCGCCCTTGAACACCATGACGGTGGGGACGCTCTTGATGCCGAACTTGCGCGCGATGCCAGGGCACTCGTCGATGTCGACCTTGGCGACCTTGAACCTGCCTACCGTCTCATCCGCGAGCTTCTCCACGATGGGAGCGAGCTGTTTGCAGGGCCCGCACCAGGTCGCGGTGAAGTCTACCAACACGGGAGACTCACTCTTGGTGACCTCCTGGTCGAAGTTGGTATCGGAAAGCGTGATGACGTTCTTGCCAGCCATTGCCAATCTCCAGCTCTTCTCCGAGAAGGGAGCCCGGTTAACGTAATCTTCAAGAGACCGAAAATCTATCCACGGCGCTTCTTTTTCCTGGTTTCAGCGATCACGCGCGGGGATGGTCTCGTCTGCACGGCGCAAAGGAGCAGTGCCTGCGTCCTGAATCTGCCGCGGTGAAGTCGCCGTGAACGTCCACGCGCGATTGGCCACGCGAGCGATTTCGGCGGCTGGGGCATCTAAGGCGAGCTCGAGTTCGGTCCCGTGCAGATCGATGTGCATCGCGTCGAGCAAGCTCGCCATGCCGATGAGCTTCACGCCCCAGTCCTTGGAGAGCGCTGTCTGCTTTCGGACGATGAAGTCCTTCAACGTCTCGCACGCCTGCGCTGTCTCGCATTGCGCGATAGCACGCACACCGTCCACGCCTCCAGCGTCGCCCGCCACACGCAGCGCGACAGCCGCTTCGCTGACTTGCAAGATCGCTCCGAACGTTGGACCGCCCTGTTTTTGGCCTCCTTCCACCTCGGCGCGCAGCTTCTCGCGGAGGCTCGACGGCAGGATCGCCGTAGCCGAGATCGCTGCTTTGTCCGCGTCGAGCTCCTTGCGGAGACGCACATGAGCGCTTGTCGCGAGAGCGCGCGGTGCTTGGCGATCATAGGCGCGCATCATCGCTCGCAGCCATGGACCGTGACCTACGAACAGCGGCGCGCCCGTGCGAACTGCGATGCGAGGTCGCGCCACGCCGAGGCTCGTGTCCTCCACGATCGAGAAGCCGTCCTCCTCGTGCACGGTCGGGTTGCCGCCTCGCGCCGAGAGGACCTTCTTCGCGCAATCGAGCACTTGGTCTCGATCGAGGTCCACGGTGATGGCCAATCCGAACTCGCCGGGCTCACCTTCCTCTGGTGCGGCGATCACGAGCTCATGCGCGCGATCGAGCGGATCGAAGCCACAGGCGGCGGTCACGTCGTCCAGCCCACGCTGGTTCAACAGACCGAGCTGTTCGAGCACACCTGCAGCGCGGAGCTTGCCGACGTCCACGGACACGACCAAGAACGCGCCGTCTGGAACCGCGTCCATCGCGCGCGGCATGCGTGGGGCACTCTCGCCGAAGTAGCCCGCCACCACCGCGAGAACGCCGATCGCGATCAGCACGGCGAGGTTGCGCTGTCGCGTCGTCAAGGCGGCCAAAAGTTACTCCAGCGCGCCAGTGATTGACAGGGCAGCCGCGGGCGAGGATGGTAGGTCGCACGGAGGGGCGAATGGTCGTTGGTATCAGCCTTTTGCTGCTCGCAGTGCTCGTGGTTGGCCTCGTGGTGGTGCTGCGCATGGGACGGCAGGGCACGCCGCTGGAGGACGAAACGCCTCCGCCTTCGAGTGATTTCGTCGCGCCGGTGAGCTCGGGTGCGTTCCGATTTCGTAAGGCAGAGGAGACGCCCGAGACGTTCCACGATCGCCTCAAACAAGAAGACGACGACATCGCCTCCTCAAAGCGCAACCCGAACGCCTGAGTCAGCGAATCTCAGATCAACGTCTTGAGCGTGACCACCATCGAGTAGATGAACAGCCCGATCCCGCCGAAGAAGGCAAGGACGGCGAGGCGCGGGTAGTTGTCGATGAAGTGGCCGAACTCGCGCGTGATCCGCTTGGTGAGCGTGAAGGGACACTCCACCTTCACCTTGCCCTCCATGATGTTCGACAGGACGCGGATCATCTGTCCCGCCGACTGGTAACGCTTCGCGGGGTCCTTCACCAAGATGTGTCTGCAGAAGTGCGTCAGCTCGGGCGGCGGCAAGTGCTGCGAGGGGTGCGGCGTGAAGCTGAGTAGAAACGGCGTCTCTTCGATGACGCCCTTGAGCAATCCCTCGAGCGTGGTCTTGTCGCTCATGTAGTGCTGCAGCGTGATGAACTCGTGAAACAGCACGCCGGCGCTGTAGAGATCACTCCGCTCGTCGATCGCCGCGTCGCCACGCGCTTGCTCTGGAGACATGTACGCGGGCGTACCCACGAGCGAGCCGTGGCGAGTGGTGAACATGCGCGTGCGCGAGTCTTGTGTGGCGATGGGCTTGGTCTCTTCGCCGCTGCGCGGAGGCTCTGGCGCGATCTTGGCTTTTGCGACACCCCAGTCCATCAGCACCACCTCGCCGTAGGGACCGATCATCACGTTCGCCGGCTTGATGTCGCGATGGACGATGCCTTGCGCGTGGGCGTACTCGAGCGCACGCAACAGGCCGACCATGACCTCGATGCGCACCGAGAACGTGAAGCGCGCGTGAGCGGCAGCGTCTCCCGCTGTCAGGCGCTCGATGATCGTCTCGAGCGTGTCGCCCTCGACGTGCTTCATCACGAAGAAGTAGCGACCGTCTTCGCCGACACCGACGTCGTGGATCGGGACGATGTTCGGGTGCTCGAGCGCGCCGACCGTATGGATCTCTTCGACGAAGCGCGCCAGCGACGCAGGATCGCGCGACGTCTTTTGGTGGAGGTGCTTGACCGCGACCGATCGACCGATGTCGTGATCGATCGCGAGCGCGACCTCTCCCATGCCGCCCTCGCCGAGCACCTTCTTGAATTCGTAGCGATCGCGATCGTGGTGAACGAGCCCCTCGGTCGCCATCTTCGGCAGCACGCACGTCTTGACGGTGGTGCGAACGCTTCCCGTACTGGCCGGTGCAGACGGGGCGGCCAGAGGGATCCCCTCCGCGGCCAGCGTCGCATCGAACCCCGCATCCGCGATTGTCTTGTCGAGCGTCGTAGGATCGTGCGGCATCATTACCTCGAGACGATAGTAACCGGCCTCGAAGTTTGCCGCTCTTGCATTGGAGGCTTAACCTTTCTTCATGGGCCGATGCCTCATCACCGTGTGTTTGCTCACCGCCGCGTGCGCGAGCAAGCCCGACCACCCGCCCGCGCTCGACTCGACGGGCGGGCAGCTGCCGCCGTATGGCACCAAGTCGACCCCGGACTCCGGGGCGCCGCTCGTGGACGGAGGTGTGGTCACAGTGCTCGCGACAGGCTTGTCTTCGCCGCGCGCAATCACCGCATCCGGCGCGTTCGTCTACGTGAC
>JANYHY010000369.1 GCA_025362165.1 Myxococcales bacterium
AGTGCCCTCCGTGCCGTCTCCACCCTTGTAGGCATACGCGAAGTCTTTGACGTCGCCCTGACGCTCTTGGAACTGGAGCATCGTGAACGAGCACGCCAAGCGCGGCGTGGGCCGTTGCATGATGTTTCCGAGCATCTCGCGCGCGTGAGTCCACGCGAACGCTGCGCAGCGTGAGGTCGATCCCTGATCGCCAATGGGCGTGCAGTACTTGCGCAGATCGATCGAGTCTGCCGGAGAGATATTCGTCAATTCGCTTGGCAATTGAGGTGCATTGTCTGGCGAGAAGCCCGGCGGACGTGGCTTGCGATTGAGCGTCACGTCCAGCATGCCAAAGTCCACATTCGGGAACGCGACCTGAAGCAGCAACAGCGCCGCGCTCGTCACGAACCCGCGTGGGACGATCTGTCCGTCCTTCTCGTAGAACTTCACAGTGCGACTCACCTGAGGCACGTGCTGCTCGAACATGTTCGAGTAGTACTCTTGCTGCGGATGCGGCTGAAAACCTGCGTCGATGTAGCGCTGGTGTGACGTATCGCCGAAGTATTCGTGTTTGCCGAAGAGCACAGTCGCGTGCTCCTGATAGTCGGTGTCGCTCCAGTCGCCAGCGTCTTGCTCCCAGTCATCAGCGGTCGCATCGGGATAGTCGTCGCGAGAGCCGCGAACCTCATCATCGAGCTCCGGTAGGTCTACCTCCCGGTCATCAATGTCATCATCGGCGCCTGCAGCCGCGACCTTGTCGGCGTCTGCGTCTTCAGTGTCGTCTTCTTCTTCGTCTGCTGTGTCTGTCGCGTCTTTGGTGTCGTCTTCTTCTTCGTCTTCTTCTTTCGCGTCCTTGGCGTCGTCCACCTCGTCGTCTGCGGCTGCGTCTGCGTCATCTGCGGTGGCGTCTTCCGTTGTCTCGTCGGTCGTCGTCGCATCGTCTGCGGTGTCGTCCGTCGTGGTGGTGTCGGCGGCGGCAGTGTCGTCGGCCGTGTCGTCTTCCGGAGCGTCGTCGTCGGTGGGGACCATTGACTCCCAATTTAGACCGAATGAGCGCGCTTACGAGATCCTTGCCACGTGTCATCACTGTTTCCCGCACCCCATCCGTGAGTCGCCGCTTGATCCGGAATTGTTTCGCACGTAAAACATCGGCGTCCGAAACAATTGTCGTCGCCTTTGGCGAACGACAACAACTGAGCGGGTTGGCTTCGCCAGCCGCGATTGTCTGGGAGCAGTCATGATCTCGTTCGAGCCGTCAGAAGACCAACGCATGATGATCGACTCGGCGCGCGGGTTCGCCAAATCGTTGCGGGCGCGCATGCGTGAGATCGAGAAAGCCCGCGCCGTGCCGGATGATTTGCGCAAGGCCGCGCTCGAGATGGGCCTCGGTACGCTCGCGATCCCGGAGGCGATCGGCGGCGCGGGCCTCGGGCTCGCCACTGCGATCCTGCTCGAGGAAGAGCTCGCGATGGGCGACGCCGCGGCGGCTTTTGGCTTCGCCGGACCTGGGGCGTTTGGCTTGGCGGTGTCGGAGCTCGGGACGGTGGAGCAGGCCACACAAGCTATGACCAAGGTGCAAGGAGATGCCTTCGGAGCCGTGGCGTGGGGCGAGCGCTCACCGCACCGCGAGCGTCCTGGCATGACGACCGTGGCGACCAAGGCCGATGGTGGATATGTCATCCGTGGAGAAAAGGCCTATGTGCTCAACGCGGATCGCGCGAGCGCGTTCGTCGTCTTCGCCCAAGTAGAAGAGAGTCGGGGATGGGACGGAATCGGCGCGTTCTTGGTCGACAAGGGCGCGGCCGGGCTCTCGATCGGCCCGCGCGAGACCACGCTCGGCTTGGACGCCGCGAGCGTTGGAAGTCTCGAACTCGACGGCGTGAAGGTCTCCGAGTCTGCGCGCCTGATGGGACTGACGGGGGGAGACAGCTTCGACGCGGCGACCATCCGCTTCTTCGTCAAGAACGCGCTGGTCATGGCAGCGCGCGCGAATGGGCTGTCGCGCACTGCGGTAGAGACCACTCGCGAGTATGTCGAGACACGCAAGGCCTTCGGCAAGCCAGTCGCGCACTTTCAAGCAGTCGCGTTCACTGTCGCCGATCGCGCGATGGACTCGGCCGCCGCGAGCGCGATGGTGCTGCGCGCCGGTTGGATGTGGGACGCGAAGGTGCCGGAGAAAGACGCGTTGCTCGCGTCCGCGAACGCCATCAGCTTCGCGCTAGAGGCCGCGATGCGCTGCGGAGACGACGCTGTGCAATTGCACGGAGGTGCCGGCTTCATGCGCGACTACCCAGTCGAGAAGATGATGCGAGACAGCAAGCAGCTCCAGCTCTGCGGGATGCCCAGCGCGTGCGCCGATCAGCTCGCCGCGGCTGTGCTCGTCGGCAAACGGATCGACTTGGGGCTACTCCCTAATGCGGAATCACAAAGCGCTCTCGTCTAGTCATCACGGGGAAAATCCAATGATCGAATTTGCACGCTCCAACCGGCAAGAGCAGCTCTGCGAAATGATCCACGGCTTCGCGGCGAATGTCGTTCGTCCGCTGTCGCTCAAGTGGGATCGTGAGCACAAGATCGACGACGAGTTCCTCGCGAACTTCGTCGCGATGGCGTCCTCCATGGGTGGACCCGCCGCGTCGTGGGGCGTCCAAGGCCTCGGCGCTTCGGCTGCTGCCGCAGATCAGAAATCGGTGACGGGCGAGATGAAGAAGTCGACCGCGATGATCACGACGGTGCTCTCCGCGGAGGAGCTCTCGTGGGGCGACGCCGCGCTCCTCTTGAGCCTGCCAGGACCCGGCTTGGGCGGTCCGCCGATCAAAGCGACAGGCACCGCCGAGCAGATGGAGCGCTTCTTCTCCGTCTTCAAGGACATGTCAAAAGGCCTGAAATGGGGCGCGTACGCGCTCACCGAGCCAGGCGCCGGCAGCGACGTCGCGGGCATCCGCACGAGCTGTCGCAAGGACGGCAAGCACTGGGTGCTCAATGGACGCAAGTGCTTCATCACCAACGGAGCGCGTGCGTCGTGGAACGTGGTGTTCGCGACGATCGACCCCGCGCTCGGCCGCGCCGGTCAGCGCGCCTTCGTCGTCGACAAAGGCACGCCGGGATTTTCCGTCGGCAAGATCGAGGAGAAGATGGGGCTGCGCGCGAGCGAGACCGCGGAGCTCGTGTTCGATGACGTGCGCGTGCCTGAGGAGAACCTCGTCGGCGGCGAAGAGAAGTACACGAGCAAAGAGGGCTTCATGACCGCCATGAAGACCTTCGACAACACACGACCCATCGTCGCTTCGATGGCGATCGGGATCGGCCGCGCCGCGTTCGAATACGCGCGCGATTTCGTCAAAACCAATTACGCATTATCTCGACACACTCCGCGCTATGCGGCAGTCGCCGAGCGGCTCGCGCGCGTCGGACGTCAGCTCGAAGCAGCGCGCCTCACCACGTGGCACGCAGCCTGGCTCGCGGACAACGAGCAGCCCAACGCCAAAGAAGCCAGCATGTCGAAGGCCATGGGCGGACAAGCCGCGATCCGCGCGTGCATCGAGGCGATCGAGATCTGCGGCGTGGAGGGCACCATCCAGCGCGATCACCAGATGCTCGAGAAGTGGTTCCGCGACATCAAGGTCTACGACATCTTCGAGGGCACCGGGCAGATCCAACGAATCGTGATCAGCAAGCGTCTGTTCGCAGACCTGAAGTCGTTCTGATCCGCTCCACGTTGCGCGGCCTCGTGTGGCGTGTTCCCATATGGTCGTGACTGAACCGCTCGCCGCTGGCAGCATCCTCGCGGGGCGTTATCGCCTTGATCGAGTGATCGGCGAAGGTGGCATGGGCATCGTCTGGGCGGCGACGCACGTCGTGACGCGCAAGGTGGTCGCGATCAAGCTTTTGCAAGGCGAAGGCGCGAAGGACGGGAAGTTCGTCAGTCGATTCTTGCGAGAGGCTCGTGCGGCGTGCGCGGTGCAACACCCCAACGTCGTGACGATCCACGACGTACTAGAGGTGGACGACCAGACGCCTGCGATGGTGATGGAGCTGCTCGAGGGTGAATCTCTTGGGCAGCGGTTGGATCGCGTGAGCCCGCTGCCGCTCGGGGAAGTCGCGCAGTATTTGTTGCCAGTGATCTCCGCGGTGGGCACCGCGCACGCGCTTGGCATCGTTCACCGCGATCTCAAGCCGGACAACATCTTCCTAACGAAGACCCCCGACGGCGTCGACGTCAAGGTGCTCGACTTCGGCATCGCGAAGCTCACCGCCACCGAGGGCGACGCGGCGGCGACGGGCCACCTGACGGGAACCGGCGCGATGCTCGGAACGCCCTATTACATGGCTCCTGAGCAGATCTTCGGCGACAAAGACATCGATCATCGCGCGGCCGTTTGGGCGTTGGGGATCATCTTGTTCGAGTGCTTGACCGGCAAGCGACCGACGCAAGCGGACAACATCGGGCAGATCCTGAAGATCGTCACGACCAACAAAATCCCGAAGCTCGCAGAGACCGCGCCCAACATTCCCAAGGACGCGAGCGCGCTCGTGGATCGTATGCTGAGCCGTGATCGGGAG
>JANYHY010000385.1 GCA_025362165.1 Myxococcales bacterium
CGAACGTGCAATAGCGATGATTGGCGCCTGTGGTGATTCGAGCGCCGCCTTCGTCCAACCGAACCGTCGCGTCGTACCTGCTCGCGATGGCCTCGTTGAACATGACATCCAAATCGCGCGCGATGTTTCCTGCGCGGCTTCGCGGTACGAGCAACAGCATTGAAGCGACGCCCGCGACCACGCCCACGGCCACCGACTCCACGCGACCCGACAGGAGATAGGCGATGACGAAGACCGCGCCGGAGAGGATGGGCGGCACGATGAGCGCGACGCGACCGCGCGCGTTGGCCCACCGGTACCCGACGGCCGCGACCGCCGCAGCGACCAAGGCGAGCATCGCCGCGCGGAAGTTGTCACCCTTCACCCACGAGAGCGTCGCGAGCACCGTGAGGAACATCGGCGTGAACGCAGCTCCCGACCAGAGCCGTGGCGCTGGTAGATGACTCGACACCCACTTCCCGGTCACCAGTGTCGGCACGCTCGAATGGTAGACGAGTCTCGTTGTCGCAGAGACGGTGACGTGCGATCGTAAGCCAGGAGAACAGATGGCCACCAAAGCAGAGCAAGCGCACGCGGAAGAAGTTCGCGAGATGGCGAAGAAGGCGCGGGCGGCGAAGGCCAAGAAGAAGGCCAAGGCGCCGAGCAAGCCCACCAAGAAGGCCAAGAAGGCGGCCCGCACCTCACGCAAGGCGACAGTCGCGCTCGAGACGCAATCGGTGACAGGTCAACCGTCGCGCAAGTCGACGCGCTCGAGCGCGAACCGCAAGCGCTCGGACACTGGCCTCACTAGGCGCGCCGAGAACAAAGAGAGCTCGTCCGACACCCGCTTCCGCGAGTCCAAGGCGAAGAGCGCACGGGTACGAGGTCACTGAGACTTCGCTCTCGCATGTTCACGGTGCTTCCAAGCTGATGCGGCCGATGGCTCCGGAGCGAAAGTCGTGAATCAGTGCGTCCGCGGCCTTGTGTCGATCGATGACGCCGCCCGCGCGGAGTGCGCCGCGACGTTTGCCGATCTCGTCGAGGAGCGCGGAAGCGGATTCGGGGGCTGATTTTAGCTTGTATCGAGCGCACACCGCGTCCGAGTAGTGCTTCAACAAATACTCCGCGCCGAACATCGCGACGGTCTCGTAGTCCATCGCGCTATCGGGGATTGATCCGCAGAACGCCAATCGGAGCGCCACGGTCTCGTCTTCGATGTTGGGCCACAAAATGCCTGGGCTGTCCCAGAGCGACATACCGTTCGCGAGCGTCACCAGCTGTCGCGCCTTGGTGACCGCGGGCTCGTCGCCGACCTTGGCGACCTTGCGATCCATGAGCGCGTTGATCAGCGTGGACTTGCCCACGTTGGGGATGCCGACGATCATCGCGCGGACGGTCTTGTGCGGGCCAATGCGGTGCGGCGCGAGCTTCTTGCAGAGGTCGGGGATCTTCACTCGCGCGGGTGACTTGCGATCGGCGATCTGCTCGATGGCGATCACGTTCTTCTTGGCGTTGAACGCGCTCACCCAACGCTTGGTGATCGCAGGGTCTGCGAGATCGCTCTTGCTCAGGACCTTGATGCACGGCCGATCGCCGCGGATCTCGGCCACGACAGGGTTCTCGCTCGCCGCCGGCATGCGGGCGTCGAGCACTTCGATGATGACGTCCTGCGAGGGCATCCACTCGCCTAGCTCGCGCCGAGCCTTGGTCATGTGACCGGGGTACCACTGGATGCCCATCGCCCTCCGGCTCGTAGCACGAATGAAAGAATGCGTGCGTGGAGGAAGGTGAAGATCTCACTCGACCATGAGCTCGCGGTACATTGTTTCATACCTACGGAGCGCCTCCGCACCCGAGAGCTCATCGACGATACGCTTACGCCCAGCTCTTCCCAGAGCGATTCGCGTTTGCGGCTCTCGTGCGAGTCGCAAGAGAGCGCCGCGAATGCGCTCGATGTCGCCTACGGGAACATGCAGGCCATGAACACCATCTCTGACGTGGTCAGAGTTGCCAGGGATGCTCGTCACGACACAGGGAAGTTCTGCGGCCATCGCTTCGAGCAGCGCGCATGGGCTACCTTCCGAAGATGACACCAGCGTGAACACATCACTGGCTTGCAGCCAACGAACCACGCCCGCTCGGTCGAGACGGCCGACAAACCTCACACGGTCACCGAGTGGTCGTGCACGCACTCTAAGCTCGGCCTCGAGTGGTCCGTCGCCAGCGATGACGAGCAACCCGTCGGTCTTCGCATGAGCATCGATGAGTGTGTCGACGCGCTTCTGCTCGTGGAGTCGACCCACGTGAATCGTCACCAAGCATTGTTCGGGGATCCCTTCTTTCCGACGAAGAGCCAGCTTCTCGCGCGCCGCTAGAGGAGTGAAGACGTTCGGATCGACCGCGCACCAGAGCATGACCAGCTTGCTCTCGGGCACGCCAAGGTCCATCAACTCTCGCCTCATTGCCTCGTTGAGCACGATCACTCGATCCACGATTCGGAGTATCGCCCGCAAATGCCACCACCCCAGGAGCGATCGCCTCGCGTTCGCGACTTCCCCGAGCTCTCCACCGCAGGCCAGCATGACAACGACCTTTCGCCCCAAGCCCTTCGCCACGAGGGCCGAGAAGGGTGTGGTGCTGTCGATCATATGAAAGTGCGCGACGCCGGGTCCGCGCGAAGCAAGAAAGTGGCGCGCCACTGCCAATCCGAACAGGGGCCTCCAGCGCACGGAGCCCACACGTCCGCCGAACGAAATAACCGGAACACCGCCGCTGTCCTTCCAGCGTCGTGTGTACTGGTGTCCGTCCCCGCGAATGCCGCGAAGACGCTCGGCGAGTGTGACTGTTCCCGTCCAGTCGAGCGTCAGGACACACACATCGTGGCCGCCTGCGAGCAACTTGGCCGATAGCTCTGCAGCGTTCGTCTGAGCGCCACCTAATGCTGGGTAGTATGCGATGATCGTCGTGATTCGGTGCATCACTTGTCGACGATTGCTGCGCGCAATCGCCTCATCGCAACATCGGCGGTTGCGCGAACGAAGAGATCTTCGTCCTGAGGCGCCTCCACTGGGTAGTTGATTTGCCGGCCATCGGGCCCGACATAGTTCTCAGGATCGATGAAGATGACTTTGAGCCCTTGGTCGCGCGCTCGCATCTGCACGAGGCGCCTGTCCGCGTGCACGCCGACGACGAGCAGAGACTTCGCCGCAGGATGGTGCTCGACCTTAGGGTAGTAGGGACCCCAGTCATAACGGCGGAGTGAAATCTCCGGCAGCCCTAGGTCGGCACACTGACAGTCGAAGTTGTTGGTAATGACAGGCCCGACCAGCAAGCCGCGGCGGTGCAGATCGACAAGTCCGTCGTAGAAACCTGTCGACTTGGCAAGCATGCACGCACCATAGATGTTGGTCATCTCGGCGTACTTCGCGGCTGGCGAGGCCAGCACGTCGAGTAGAGAATCGTCCTTTGCGCGGAACACGAAAGAGTAGTCTGGATGCGACACACCATAGATGCGATGGAGGGTCGATAGTTCTGGGATGCCAGCCTCGAGAGAAGGGCCACAGCCCAACTCGACCTGCGCGGGCAGCCACTCTGCGATTGCCTCCGGCTCGATGAGGTGTGGCGTCCCTCGCTTGAGGATCTTGCGTAGTCCTACCTCGTGAAACACACGCCAGGGTCGTTCATCCCAACCGGGCGGCAAAGTGGTGCCTGCGGTGAGCAGCGATAGACTGAGGTTACGGTAGTTGGACGGAGGCGCCTTGTTCCTGCGCGCATCCTCTGGATGCACATCACAGTGCGCGAGGCGGAGGAGCAAGTCACCTCGGCGATAGACGTCGTGCATGAGGCCGCCGAGGTCCTCGGTGCCAGTGCGGCGCCATTCCCCGTGCCGCATTCGATCTGCGATCGCGTTTCGGTACTCCTCGATGTGCTCCGCTGGAAGTGTGAGATTCAGCGAGAGGTATGCACGTCGAAGAACGAAGTCGCGCCCCTCGAGATCGTACTCGTCATAGAAATGAATGAGCCTCCGCTTGTGATCGTCTTCGCCGCGCCAGCCCGACTTCACTGCATTGCTTGGGTGCTGATGGCGCCGCCAGATCGACTCCGTCCATTTCCGATGCCAGCCGCTGGCGTTCGAGTTCACGTGCGCATGGAAGCGATGAACCTGAGCGTCGTCGAGATCGGGTGTGACGCAGAAGGGGAAATCCATCGACACAAGAGCGGACCGCATCTTGGCGGGAGATGCAACAAGGCTCGCTCATTGGCTCAGCCTCCTCGCGAGGACGTACCAATCAGGCCCGCATTCTTCGGCGTACAACGCCTCCATTTCTTGCGCGGTTAGGAACCCGCGAAAAAGATGCAGACTGCACGTTGTCTTTGCGGCGACGAGCGCAAACCCAGCGGAGGCGAGGTACCTCTCGATCGACCTTCGAGAGAACAAGTGGAGATGGTCGCTCCGGAACGACCGATAAGAAGCACCAAACACCTCCACCTCGACCGCGCTCATGCTCGGGACCACTACACACAGTGACGCGCCGGGAGCCACGAGTGCGGCGACCTCTCGCAGCTCCTGCGCGGGATCAGCGAGGTGCTCGAGGACGAATTGATACAAGACGACATCCCACGATTCAGATGACAGCCTAAGTTCGGCACGTGCACGCGCCTCACCAAGAGTGCCCACGAAGGTGTCGAACCCGTATAGACGCTCAGCGGCGGCGGCCGCGTAAGGGTTCACATCGATACCGCAAGTCACCAGGCCCATCGATCTGGCCGCGCTGAGGGTGAAGCCGAAACCGCTTCCGACCTCTAGAAGCGAACGAGGAGGTCGCTCCGATCGCGACGAGATCCACTCGACGAGTCGCCTACCTTTGGCTTCGCGGTACGCACGCTCTAGCTCGTAGGCGTCATATCCAACACCGCCATCGTCGCGCTCCTGGTAGTAGATTGAACGTTCATACACTGACGGCGGTGAAGCTCCAGATAGCAACGATCCGTGTCCACACGTCGAGCAACGGCCATACACGAGGACGAATGGATCGTTACGGCGGGCGATCAGCGGGGTCACAGTTGGCGCGTGACAGGCCGAGCACGGTGCAAGTTCGTCATACGTAGGGAGTGGCGCTTGGTGGGGTGACTCGAGTGCATAGGACTTTGCGAGGGATTGCAGGCGATCTCGAACGCTCTGTCCATACGACGCGCCCGTCGCTACGTATCGTGCAACGACAGACTGCCATGTAGAAGGAGCGATCCGTAGCGTGCGCGCGACAAGGTCCGCGTGCTCGCGATCCGTCGTCGGTTCAACCGTCATCGAGCGCCGATGTTACTCGTCGCTGACATTTATCGCAGTCTCCTCGTGTTAGCGTCGCGCGCTTTGCAGCGTCGCGCTTCCATCCCGCAACTTCCAGCGCTCGACGGGCTCCGCGGCCTTGCGGTGATCGGCGTGCTCTTGTTTCACGCTGACGGTCTGTTGCGCGGCGGCTACCTCGGCGTCGATCTCTTCTTCGTCTTGTCCGGCTTCTTGATCACGCGGCTGTTGCTCGTGGAGCACACAACGCACGGCTCGATTGATCTGAAGGTGTTCTGGTTCAGGCGCGCGCGGAGGCTATTTCCTGCGGTGTTGGCGCTCATGCTAGCCGTGGCGATCTACGCGTGGACGATCGCCGAGCCAAGCGAGCTCGCGGGGCTTCGCGCGGACGGACTATCGACGCTCGCCTACGTTGCCAACTGGCGCGCGATCTTCGCGCAGCGCAGCTACTGGGATCTCTTCACCGCGCCCTCGCCTCTCGAGCACACATGGAGTCTCGCGATCGAGGAGCAGTTCTACCTGCTCTGGCCGTTGCTGGTCGTGCTGATGATGCGGGCTACACGGCGAGGCGCGCGCGCGGTGTTGGGGCTCTCGCTAGCACTCGCCGTCGTGTCTGCGGCCCTCATGACGCTCTTGTACCGAGAGGATGACACCACGCGCGTCTACCTGGGCAGCGACACACGCGGCGCGGCGATCCTGGTGGGTGCGGCGTTCGCGTCGCTCGAACTCGAGGTCAGCGCGCGTGTCACGGACGCCTTGGGATTCGTAGCAGTGATCGGGCTCGGCTTCGCGTGGTGCACGCTCGACGGTCAGAGCGCGTTCTTGTATCGAGGCGGATTTTGGCTGACGGAGCTCGCGGGCTTGGTGTTGATCGCGTGCGCCACGCAAGGGAAAGCGAGCTTGGTCGCGCGCGGTCTGTCATGGCGTCCGCTGCGGTGGGCAGGTGCGATCAGCTACGGCCTGTATGTGTGGCATTGGCCAGTCTATGTCGTGCTCACGCAAGAGCGCGCGCACTTGTATGGGGCATGGCTCACCGCGCTTCGACTGCTCGTGACGTTCGTGATCGCGATCGTGTCTTACCGATGGCTCGAGCAGCCGATACGCCATCGCGGCGTGTTCTTCGGTCGTCCGGCGATCGTGGTCCCGCTCGCCGTGTCGGGAGCGGCCCTGTTGATCCTCGCCTCGACTGTCGCGAGGCCGATTGTTGCGCCAGTCGCGATGGCGTTGCCTGTCATGCCTATCGTCCCAGTGATCGAAGACGCGTCCGTGGACGCCGGCCCACCTTTGCCGTACGCGGACATCCGAGATCTTCCTGTCGCGAGCGAGCTGCCAGCCGACACGCTGCGCGTGCTCGTCGTGGGAGACTCCGTGGCGATGTCGGTCGGTAACCTGCTGCGCGTCAATCAGTGGAAGGGCCACGCGTTCGTCGCCCAGCGCGCTGTCGGTGACTGCAGCGTGCTCGACGGCATCGTCCCGACTCACACGATGAACGGCCTCGATCACGGCGGCGGCAACTGCGCACACGATTGGGCGTCGGACACTGCCAAGCTCCGCCCGGACGTCACGCTCGTCGTGCTAGGCGGCGCTTACTTCGCGTCGGCCAAGGTAGAGGGTCGCTGGCAGAAGCCATGCGACAAGGGCTGGCACGCCGTCTATCTCAAGCGACTCAAAGCGCTCGTCGATCTGTTGAAGCCACACGGCGGGCGCGCAGTGTTCGTGACTGCCGCTTATCCCGTCGGCAAATTTCAAGTCGCGCAGATCAACGAGCGCGTCGATTGCTTCAACGCCACGTTGGCCGAGAGCGGCGCTCAAACGATCGATCTCGCCAAGCACTTGTGTCCACAAACGCAGTGCGCGCTCGAGAGTGAGGGCTCGGTCATTCGCAATGACGGGCTGCACTTCGAGTATCCCGGCGGTAACGCGACGGCCGAGTGGATCTTGAGCGAGCTCCGCCAAAGCGACGTCATGGGCAACGTGCCATAGGCCGGCGCGCGTCGCCGAACCGCTTCTCCGTATCAGGTGCGCGCTGTGTGTCAGCGACTGCGTCGTCCTCGTCGCCCAGCCGATCGAGCGGGATCTCGTCGTAGCCGAAGAAGAGCGTCGACAGCGCCGCACCGGGCCTGAGCTTTTTAGAAACGTCACTCATGTGTGAGTTACTAGTTCCGGAGGCAAGAAATGGCAAGCCCCGTGATCTTGGGTCGTCGCGTCACTTCTTGGCAGCGTCTTCGATCAGCGACTCGAGCGCGCCAAACAAACCGCCACCACCTCCGCCGCCCGACGAGCTCGCGACAGCGCCGAGGACGCCGATGCCCTCCTCGACGAGGTGCATCGTCTGCTGCTGATGGGCGAGGGCGTCGCGTTGGCTCTTGCGTTCGTCGGCGCCCGCGAACGCTTCCGAGCAGCTTTGGCAGTTGCTCGCAGCGAGAGAGGAGGCCTGCCCACAGAACACGCAGCCGCGCGTGAGCGATGTCTTGCATACCGCGCACTGCGGGTTCTCGTGGCGGTTGACGTTCTCGCACTTGGGGCACGCGACGCCGGAGCCTTCGTCGGAGCACATCGCTTTGCAGAACGCGCACGCCAAGAGGCCAGAGGTCGCAGGCGCGCCGCAGTTGTGGCAATCCGAAGAGCTCGTCATCGAGCGAGTGTACCGGGGGTCGCGGCGAGTCGTCTACGCAGCCGATGTCGACCTCCGCCGCACGCGTTAGCCGCTATGCTCGCTCGACAAGAATGGACGCGCTCTTCTGGCATCGCCTTCAGTTCGCGTTCACGATCGTCTACCACTACCTGTTCCCTCAACTCACGATGGGCCTCGCGCTTGCGATCGTCGTGATGAAGGGCCTCGGCCTACGCAAGGGCGGCGAGCGCTGGTCGGAGGTCGCCCGCTTTTGGGTGCGCGTATTCGGGCTGAATTTTGCGGTCGGCGTCGTCACCGGTCTGCCGATGGAGTTCCAGTTCGGCACCAACTGGTCACGCTTCTCGGCGTACGCAGGTGGTGTGATCGGTCAGACGCTCGGCATGGAGAGCATGTTCGCGTTCTTCTTGGAGTCGAGCTTCTTGGCGTTGCTCGTCTTCGGTGAGAAACGCTTGAGCCCGAGAGCGCACTTCGCATCAGCCATCGCGCTCTTCGTCGGTAGTTGGATGTCCGGCTATTTCATCGTCACCACGAACGCGTTCATGCAGCACCCGGTTGGCTACGGGATGCAAGCAGACGGCTCATTGCGTCTCGACGACGCGGCGGCATTCCTGCTCAATCCGTGGGCCCTCGCGCAGTACGCGCACAACATGATGGCCTCCTGCGTGACGGCGTCCTTCGTGATCTCCGCCGTCGGCGCGTATTGGACACTCAAGAAAAAGCACCCGGACCACGCAGGGCTGTTCTTGAAGTTCGGCACCACCATGGGCCTCATCAGCGCGCTGCTCGTCGCGTTCCCCACGGGCGATCGGCAAGCGAAGCTCGTCGCCGAGCACCAACCTACGGCGCTCGCCGCCATGGAGGGCCGCTTCGAGACTGGCCCCATGGCGGACATCACACTCATCGGACAGCCGAACGTCGCGCAGCACAGGCTAGACAACCCGATCCATGTGCCGGGCGCTCTCAGCTTCCTCGCTTACGGCACGTTCCACAGCGACGTACGCGGTCTTGGTGCCTTCCCGGAGGACACGTGGCCAGGCAACATCGAGCTCCTCTATTACGCATTTCACGTGATGGCGGGTCTCGGTACTTTGATGATCGGATTGATGGGTTTATCTGCGATACAGGCATATCGAGGAAAGCTCACGACCACTCGTTCTTTGCTCTGGGCGCTCATGCTCGCGCTCCCGTTTCCGTACATCGCGACGACCGCCGGCTGGATGACCGCGGAGTTAGGTCGACAACCGTGGCTGATTTATGGGCTGTTTCGCACCGCCCAAGGCGCGAGCGCGAACGTGCACTCGGGGGATGTGCTGTTCACGCTCATTGGATTCGCGGGGCTCTACTTGGTCATCGGCGTCGTCTACTTGGTATTGATGGGACGCGAGATCGCGCACGGGCCCGAAGGTCATCATGCCTAATCTCTATTATCATTTGCTCGCTCTCCTCTTGACGGCCTTCGTCGTGTTGAGCGGCTTCGACCTCGGCGCGGGCGTGCTGCATTTGTTCGTCGCCAAAGACGATCGAGAGCGGCGCGTCGTGCTCGCGGCGATCGGACCTCACTGGGACGGCAACGAGGTCTGGCTGCTTGCCGCTGGTGGCACCATGCTCCTCGCGTTCCCGAGCGCGCTCGGCGCCGCGCTGTCGGGCCTCTACCTCGCGGTGTTCTTCATCGTGTGGTCGCTCATGCTGCGGGGCCTTTCGATCGAGCTGCGCAATCACCTTCAAGACGAACTCTGGCGCGCGGCGTGCGACGCGTTGCTAGGCGTGTCGAGCGCGCTGCTCTGCGTGCTCTTGGGAGCGGCGTTGGGCAACGTGCTTCGCGGGTTCTCCTTCGACGAAGGCGGGCAGTTTTCGCTGCCGCTGTTTGCGTCGTTCATGCCGCGTGCGCCCGTGGGTCTCTTGGACGTCTTCACCGTCTCTGTGGGAGCGTTCGCGCTTTTGGCCCTCGGCGGTCACGGCGCGTCGTTCCTCGCGTGGAAGACCGACGGACTGGTGCATGACCGCTCCGCGCGCCTCGCGCTGTGGCTCGGGATCGCGACAGCGCTCGTGTGGCCAGTCCTCTTGGTGTTCGCGCTCGCGGTGGGTCATTTGCCGACGCCGCCGGTGGTGTGCGCGCTGATCGCATGCGCGGCGATCGCGCTCGGTGCGCGCGTCTGGCTTCTGCGCGCTCGGTCCTTTCGTGGTGCGTTCCTCGCGAGCTGCGCGTTCTTCGGGCTCGCCATCTTCGGCACCGCTGTCGCGCGCGCTCCTTGGCTGTTGGTGGACGCAGGCGGCGAGCGCCATGTCAGCGCAGACGCCGCAGCCGCGAGCGCACACGGCCTCGCGATCGGGCTCTGGTGGTGGCCCATCGCGTTCGTTCTCGCAGCAGTCTACGGACTCAACCTGTTCCGCATCCACCGCGGAAAGGCGCTGATCGCGACCGACGCTTGACCTATCAACGTTTGCCGCCGTCACGCAATTTCACGCGCCTCTTCCGCTCCTCGGCGAGGTGGTCGTACTTGTCTTGCTGGTTCGGCCGCAGCTCGGCGCGGATCTGAGCGTCGACGTCGGCTTTGTGATCGCGGAGCGGCTGGCCGCAGCGCTGCATCATGTCGGATCCGAGCGCGCGTGAGTCCTCTTTGTCTTTGGCGAGGATCACCTCGATGCGCTGCTGCTGGCCGTCGTCGAGGTCGAGTTTGTTGGTGAGCACACGCACGCGCCGGCTCTGGACGCCCGCGTCGTCGTCGCGGAGGATCGCCGCGTGATTCTTCTGCGCGTACGCGAAAGAGCCGCCTCCTCCAGCGAGCGCGCCAAGCGAGAAGATCGCCACCGCGACCAGATACGCGCGAAACCTCGACCTCACCATGAGACCTCCACTCCGTCGTCGTCGATGTCCGTGAGCGCGCCGTCAACGCTGTCCTTGGTGGCGATACCCCACGCGAGCGCAGCGGCGGCGGCGAGCGCGGCGACCGGGACGAACACGCGCGCGACACGCGGCAGCTCGAACCAGAAGCTCTGCTCGCTCGCGACTCGGCTCATCACGCGGGCCGCGAAATCCGCGCGTGGCCTCACCTCCTCGGTCGCCTTCTTCAGTCGCTCGAGTCTCTCGTCGATCTCCTCACTCATCTCGTCCTCCGTGTACTTCACTGCGTACTTCACTGAGTACTTCACTGAGTACTTCACTGCGTGCGCGCAGCGCAGCCCTCGCCCTTACGAGCCGCTGCTCCACCGCGCCCTCGCTGCACTCCAAGATCGCGGCGACCTCCGCCGACGACAAACCCTCGACCGACTTCAACACGAGCGCAGCCTGTTGCTCGTCTGGGAGCTCCGCGATCCAAGACGACAGCTCTCGCAGCGCCACGATCGCTTCCGCTGTCGCCGCGCCGTCCCAGCCCGCTTCGATCAGCTCGTCCGTCCTTGTTCGCTTGCGCTTTCGCCGCGCGTCGATCGTCGCGTTGACGACGATGCGATATAGCCAGGTCTCCACTTTGGACCGCTGATCGAACTGGCCAGTCGTGAGGGATTGGTACGCGCGAACGTACGCCTCTTGCACTACGTCCTCGGCGTCCGCCAGGTTGCCCAACATCCGCGCCGCGAGTCGCACGAGCTTGTGATGGGTCGCGACGACGATCGCCTCGAACGCCGACGCGTCGCCGTCGCTCACTCGAATCGCAGCGTCTTGAAGGTCGCTCAATTGCAGAGTCCATCGCTCGAAACACCCAGTACACGGTGAGACGACGACGAGAGCTTACTCCCTACGGACAATCCCGAGTTTCTTTGCGAACACCTATTTCAGTGGCCGAAATCAGCCCGCGCGAGGGAGCGACGACAAATCGTACGGAGAGCGTAGGGAGGGAGACCTTCGCTGCGTCTCAACGTGTGAAGCGGCTCGTATCGAGTCGCACTTGAGAGGAGACTGACAATGCGTAGCTCGAGGTTCATCGGTGGTTTTCTTGCGTTGGTGCTGGTCGCTTGCGGCGGAGCTCAAGGGACCGAGGCGGTGAAGGGCGATGTCGCCTCGCAGGTTGCCCCGCAAGTGCAGGTCGCAGCGCCGGGCGAAGGCGACGCGCGCTTCCTTCAACGCTTCGACAAGAACGGTGACGGAAAGGTCGAGCTCTCGGAGCTCACGCCCAAGATGCAACAGCGCCTCGCATCCGCCGACACCAACAAAGACGGAGTGATCTCCGACAGCGAGCTGGACGCGTATCGCGCGAGCGAGCGAACGGCGAAGTTCGAGAAGAAGGACAAGGACCACGACGGCGCGCTCGAGTCGAACGAAGTGAGCCCACAGCGCTGGGCTCGCATCCAGATCGCCGACACGAACAACGACGGAAAGATCACCGAGGCGGAGCTCGATCAAGCGGTCGCCGCCGGCAAGATCGCGGCGCGCGTGGGTCGTCACCACAAGCACCACAAGAACAACTCGCCAGAGGCCGTGATCAAGCGCTTCGACGCGAACGGCGACGGCAAGATCAGCAAGAGCGAAGTCCCCGCGAACAAGGTCGCCTGGTTCGAGAAGGTGGACTCCAACAAAGACGGCGTCGTCACGAAGGACGAGATCGTCGCCTTCCGCGCGCTGCACCATCACGCAGGCGACGCAGGGACGGACGCAGCGAAGAAATGAGGGTGCGCGTGATCAACGCAGCGAAGTGACGTACCAATTGCCGCGATACGCGACCATCTCGGCGATGTCGATCTTCTGCGCGCGTCCGTCGATCGTGAAAGAGAGGCTCGAGTGCTTGACACGCCACAGGGCCTCTCTCCACGCCTTCTTCTTCGGGCTCATTCGCACGATCTGGCGGCCGAGATCGAGCGACACGAACACCGCGCGGTCGACGCCTTTGATGCGCTTGTTGAGCTTGCCGATCGCGCGTTCGAACGCGGGCTTCAGCTTGGTGTCCCACGCTTTGGCCGGGTCCTTGTCGTCGCGCGCGATCGAGTAGCCATCTCGCGGGAACAGCATGTCGGTCGCGAGATCGGGGCTGTTCTTCGCGATGGCCTCGAGCAGGTGGCGGCCGCGCGTTGTGAGCGTCGGGCTCGAGGCGTCGGGGACTGCGTCGTCCGCGGGGCCTGCCTCGGCGGCGTCGAGCACTGACGCGTCCGCGATGGCCTCTGGCGCTGCGTCTTTGCTGGGCCCCCTCGCGTTGTCATCACACGCGATGAGCGCGCACCACAAGCAGATCCAGCGAGCGCGCATCACGCGAGGTTGGGCAGCGTCACGACGTCTACGTGCAACACCTCTTCGAACGCACGGATCTCGCGGAGACATGCCTCGCTCGGACGCGACAGCACGCGCAGCTTGGCGCACGCAGCGCCGCCGCCCTCGAAGATGGTGTTGGTCACCTCCTCGACGTTGATGCCGTGGCGTTTGATGACGTTGAGCACGTTCGCGAATGTTCCGACTTTGTCGAGCATGCGAATCACGATTTGGAACTTCGCGACAGATGACGTCAGCACGTTGATGACGTTCGGGACCTCCCCCTCGAGCAGGAACGAGCGCACCACGCGCACGGCCTCCGTCGCGATCGCGAGCTGCGCTTGATCCGTGGAAGCGGCGATGTGCGGGGTTCCGTAGACGAAGCCTCCATCGGCGGTCGCCGGACCGAAAGTCTGCGCGCCAACGGCGTAATGCGTCGATCCGCGCGGCTCGTCGAGAACGACGTCCGTGGCGACACGTAAGCGACGATTCTGCACGGCAGCCGCGAGCGCCTCTTGATCGACCAACTCCGCGCGCGCCGTGTTGATGAGGATCGCGTGGTCGGGCAGCGCGGCGAATACGCTCGCGTCGATCATCTTGCGTGTGCGCTCCGTCAACAGCATGTGCAAGGTCAAGACTTGTGAGCGCCGCGCGAGCTCGACGATGTTCGGCGCGTAGGTGATGCCGAGGTCCGTCGCGCGCGATGGCGTGAGAGATTTGCTGTACGCGGCGACGTGCATGCCGAAGGCGCGCGCTCTGCTCGCGACCTCGCGCCCAATCGCGCCGAGCCCCGCGATGCCGAGCGTCTTGCCGTAGAGGCCTTCGGCTTTTCCGTAGTCGGCCCGTAGCCATTGGCCGGAGCGCAGCGAGATCATCGCGTCGACGACGCGTCGATCGACCGCCACCATGAGCCCGAACACGAGCTCAGCCACCGCGGCGGCGTTCTTACCAGGACAGTTGGCGACGTAGATCCCTCGGCGGCTCGCGGCGCGGGTGTCGATCGTCGCATAGCTGGCACCCGCCCGCACGATGAGGTTCAGCGACGCGGCGCTCTCGATGGCCTTCGCCGTGACCTCGGTCGAGCGAACGATCAAGATGCCAACTCCTGGGAGCTTGGCCTCGAGCGACTCTCGCGTGAGCTCGGGCTCGTACTCGACGGAGATAGGCAGGGCGCGGAGCTCTTCGACCGCGCGCGGGTGGAGTTTGTCGGCAATCAGCAGTCGCATGAGGGCGCCGATGATACCTCTTAACACTACTGCCGCAGGTCGCGATTTTGGACCTCTTCGACGGCCATCCGTCCTCACGTACAGCAGTACGTTCCGGGCGGATGTCCGCCGAATAGACCCAAACTCGCTTACTGCGGCAGCAGTGTTTTGGCCGGCTATTCTCGGTCACCGTTGACCTATTAGAACGTGAGCGGTGTCTTGATCTGACCCGGAGGGATCGTGCCTGTGTCGGGCGACTTCTCCGTGGTGAGCGCGTAGACGAGGCCGACCACGCCGCCCGCGACCACGAGCACGCCGACGGTCAGCGTCGTCCAGAACCACCACTTCGAAGTGACGCCCGACGGCTCTAGCTTGAGATCGAGGATCTTGGTCTCGCCGCGATCGATCGTGACTTGAGTGGTGAGGTCCTTGAAGTCTGCGTGCGTGAGGACGAGCTTGTGCGAGCCGGGCGTGACAGGCACGATCCCTCCGGGTCAGATCAAGACACCGCTCACGTTCTAATAGGTCAACGGTGACCGAGAATAGCCGGCCAAAACACTGCTGCCGCAGTAA
>JANYHY010000404.1 GCA_025362165.1 Myxococcales bacterium
CGGCGCCAACCGAGCGCGAGGATGCCCGCGAGGCCAGGAATACCGTACGCCCAGTTGCCTGTTTGCGTACCTGGGACCACGCAGCCGCAGCCACCACCTGACGCCGTGGTGGCGTCATCCCGACCGCGAAGTCCTTGGCTCTGACTGGCGACGTTGCCTTCTTCGTCCTTGACCTCGACAGTGATCGACGAGGCGCCGTTCAAGTCCGCGATCGGGATCGAATGAACCGCAGTCCATGCGCTGTAGTCGCCTACGTCACGCTTGGTCCGCATCAAGAGCTTGTCGTCCGCGCTGACGATGTCCCACGCTTGCACGCTGACGGCGTCATCGATCTTGGCGAGCTTCATCATCGGAGCGAGCACGTCGATCGTGAAGGGCACGTCCGCAGGAGTGACGGACTCGCTCTGCTGGTTGCCGACTTCGCGCGCGAACACATGCAGCACGTGATGCCCTTGCAAGAACAAGGAGTCGTCCTTGACGACGAGATCGCGCTTCTGGGCCCACGCGCTGCGAGTGCCTTCGTCCACGGTGTACGAGTACTCGACGAAGTGCGAGCCGTTGTCGAGCGACGACGAGAGCGTGACGTGCAGCTCAGGCAGCAGGTCGCGACGCGCGGTCGTCAGGCTCATCGCCTCCGGGTGAACGATCTTCTCGGTGAGCTTGGCTTGAACATCGGCTTGTGCACCGGCGTTGCCCTTGGCGAGCGCGAGGTCCGCGAAGATGCCGACGAAGTCGTCGGTGTCCTTGCTGAGCTTGCGGATGCCGCCATCAGGGATCGTCATGCCCATGCCGAACTTCGCGAGCGAGTTCGATAGGTCGACGGGCTTGAGCGCGCCGAGGAACTGTCCTGCGATGCCGCCGAGCAGCGACGAGATCGCGCCAGCGACGAGCTTCGGATCGTCCACCAACAGATCGTTGTTCGAGAGCGTGGCGCCGTCTGCGATGTTGATGCCGCCGAGGACCGGCAAGAGGCCGCCGTTCGGGTTCGTCTTGGCGTCCACTGCAGTGGAGAGGTTCAGCGGCAACGACACGTCACCCGTGAAGGTGAACGCACGCACGAAGCGATCGAGGCTCCACACGTAAAAATCGATCGAGAACTGCTTGAGCGTGATCAAGAGCAGCGGGTCCGTCTTGATGTCTTTGCCAGTGCCGATCTTCACGATGGGCGGCTGCTGCGGGCGCGTCACGATCGCGACGGGCGCCGCCTTCTCCTCGAACGTGAGGCTCTTCATGCCCGGGATGAGCACGCTCAAGAGACCGCTCTGGAGCTGCGCGAACTGCTCGGTGGAGACAGCGAGGCAAAGCAGACCGCTGTTGTAGACGCTGCCGAACGCGAAGTTCAGGTAGCGTCCCGAGAGCGCGATGCCGAGGTCCGGGCCGTTGTCGTTCATCGGCCAAGGCGTGAGCGCGTTGTTCTTCATCTCGTCAGGGATCGGGATGCCCGTCGGGATCTTGTTGTCGTAGAGCGGCACGCAATTGCTCTGCGGCATCGGCAGCGCGCCGCCGAGTAGGCCGAGCGTCATGCCGTTTGGCGTGTGGCCTGCGCCGTCTGGCGCCGTATTCGTCCCAGCAGCCGAGCTCGGCATCATGTCTCCGCCTGCGGCGAGCACGAAGTCGAGACCACCCGAGGTGCCTGGCGAGATCTTGGCGAGCAGCCCGCTCAAGTCGATGTGACCGTCCATGCCGAGCTGCGTGGGGACACACGTCGTAGGGTCGCTCGTGTAGACGCACTTGGCGTTGTTCGAGTCAGGCTGAGAGCCCGTTGGGCACTGCGGGTTCAAGGTCGGCTGCGGCTTGGTGCACAGCTGCGACTCGAGCAGGCTCTTGATCTGGCTCTTGAGCGGAGCGGTGAGCTGGTTGAAGACGAGGTCCTTGATGAACCCGAACAGCGCGTTGCACACGGAGCTGAAGATGCCGCAGCCCTTGCAGAGGGCGATGTTGTTCTTGTCGATCGTCGGGTTGATGATCGCGTTCTTGACGTCGATCTTCGTGTAGCCATCCCGCGGGGCGATCGTCTCGCTGATGAGCGGCAGCACGACCTCGAGCGGGAAGTCGAAGTAGTCGAATCCGGCACCGTTCGGCCCGTTCGGAACGCCGCCGTTGCACGCAGGGTTGCCCGCTTGACCGACGCCGATGCCGAAGCCGCCCAGCGTCGTGAGGTTGACGGGTAGGTCTTGGACGCGGAGCGGCAGCGTGCCGCTGATGCGCAACGCCGGCTCACCGTTGACCGTGGCGTAGTTGGCTGCGTCGAGGTGGAGCTTGGCGCCAGCGAGGTTCACCTCGGCGATGCACTCCTTGGGGGTCGAGTTCGGGTTGGGGCCGTTGGGGCAGATGTCGATCGTGATCTTGAAGGGACCGAACTGCTGGGTGCTCGAGCTCGTCGGCACGTTGAAGCTGATGACGCCGTTCTGGCCGTTCGGCAGCAGCTTGCCAGCGATGGCGCCGAGGTTGTCGCCCATGAAGTCGAGTCCGTGACGCGTGACGCGCAACGAGCCAGCGTTGGTGATCACGCTCGGCTTGGGGAACCCGCCAGGCAGGGGAGTCACCCCACATCCAGCGCACCCGCTCGAGCACCCTCCGCCCGAACATGCAGCGACGACCAAGAACAACACGACGACAGAGAGCCTGCGCCACCAAAGTTGAAGCATGAATCCTCCGGGCGTACGAGTGCGGGCCCGCCCGCAGCTGGTGTGCCTTACGGTTGTCAGTGTACACCAGATTCGGGCCCAAGACTGGCCAAACCTCGTCTTACGGACGTTGTGCGCTCAATCGCCGGCAGCGTCTTTGGCGCCTGAATCAGAGCCGGAGTCAGCGCCTGCGTCCGGCATGGGCGTCACGCCGCAACCGACGATTCCAGCGCCGTCATTGATCTTCACCGCGGAGGCCGCGAACGTCGCGCTCAGCCAGAAGGCGTCTTGGCAGCCGCCGGCGGTCTGCGTCGTGGAGCAGAAATCGCCCTTGTAATCCAGCTTGCCGGCCGTGCGAGTGCAGCCGCCCGTCTTGGGATCGGGCGTTGATTTCGTCAGCAGCACGCAGAGCGACTCGTGGAGCAGGTCCACCTTCACAGCGTCCGCGTCCTCGAGTGTGATGAAGCCGCCGATGACCCCGGCCGTCAGCCAGTGAGAGCATTTGTCTGGATCCTCGTCGCTGCACGAGCTGCCGGCGACGGCATTTTGATTGAAGCTCCCGATGCAGTTGCCGTTGGCCGAGAGCGTGACGTCCTTCACGACCGCCTTCTTGAGCGGGAGGACCACCACCGATGCGAGGTTCGTCGGGTCCACGAAGATGGGCACATTGAGCTGATCGAACGGCTGCGACGAGAATTGTGTGTCGCTCGCGAAGTCGACCTTGGCGGTGACGGGTCCGACCAACAGACCGTTGACGTTCTGCTGGAAGAAGCAGAAGCCCTTCGTGAACGGATCAGAAGAGGCGGGCGCACCGCCGGTCTGCAAAGTCTTGGCGTTCTTGTCGACACGCAGCAGCCAGTTGAACGCACCCTTGCCGTTCACCTCGGCGCACTCGGGCGCGTTGAGGTTGATGCCGGAGGCGACGATCTGGCTCTGGATGACCGGTTGCGTGAGCGCAGAGGGAGCCGTGACGAAGAGGCGACGGAGCCTGAAATCCAGGGTCTTGTTCGGGTTGGTGGTGTTGTCCGCGAGGGGCAAGCACGTCTTCGGGTCGCCGCACTTGGCAGCGATGACGCACGCTGGATCGACCGCGGCGGGGCACGTGTTCGGAGTGGGATCGCAGTTGGCGGGTGGGAGGTTGCCGGGTCCGCCTGCGTCGCAGGGGATCGCAGAGGCTGGCCCTCCACTCGTCGGCGGCCGTTCAGGATCTGGAAGACACGCCGCCACGACGACGGCGATCGCTGCGCCCACTGCCAACGAAACTCCGACCTTCAACGATGCCCGCATCATGGACCTCAAGCTAACAGTAGGGGCTGGCGAAGCCAATCAGCTCAGTTGTTGTCGTTCGCGAAAGGCGACGGCAATTGGGGCTGGCGAAGCCAATCACGCCTAGTGCAGCGCTAGCGAGCCGCCGTAATCGACCATCTTGCAGAAGGCGTCGATTCGGACGCCGAGATCGCCCTTGGTCGCGAGCACGAGGCGCTCAGTGCCGATGCCCTCGACGCAGAACGAAGCCGCGGCGGACGCATAGAACATCGCGCGGCGCATGGAAGCGTGGCTGATGTCGCCAGTGCGCGCGATGTAGCCCACGAGCCCGCCCGCGAAGGTGTCGCCAGCTCCCGTGGGATCCAGGACGTTCTCGAGCGGGTACGCAGGGACGAAGAACACGCTGCCGTCCTCGATCAAGAGCGCGCCGTGCTCGCCGCGCTTGATGATGAGTCGCTTGGGGCCACGCTTGTTGATCTCGCGCGCCGCCTTCAAGAGGTTGTGCTCTCCAGAGAGCTGGCGCGCCTCCTCGTCGTTGATCACGAGCAGGTCGATCTTCGCGAGCACCTTGGCGAGCATCTCCGGCTCGCCCGAGATCCAGAAGTTCATCGTGTCGGCGACTACGAGCTTCGGGCGCTCGATCTGCTCGAGCACTTCGAGCTGCAGGGCAGGGTGGATGTTGCCGAGCAGGAGCACCTCGCTCTTCTTGTGAGTCGCGGGGATCTTCGGACGAAAATCCGCGAACACGTTGAGCTGAGTGTCGAGCGAGACGCGGCTCGCGAGATCTTCCGAGTAGCGGCCGCTCCAGCGAAACGTCTTGCCCTTGGCGCGCTCGAGGCCCGTGACGTCGACCCCTCGCGCGACAAGCATCTCGACGTGTCGCTCGGGGAAGTCGTCGCCCACGACACCGACGAGGCGCACGGAAGCGAGGAGCGACGCAGCGCAAGACGAGTAGGTTGCCGCGCCGCCGAGCACGTCCTTGAAGGTTCCCGAGGGCATCTCCAGATCGTCGAACGCGACGCTGCCGACGACGAGCACGTGGTGGTTACTTGTAGACTGCACGATGAATCTCCGGGTGACGGCGACGCTCTTACTACAGCTGCACGAGCCAGGAGAGCTTCTTTCGAGCCTCCGCCGAGACCGCGTTGCCGTGCGTCATCACCGCGCCGGTGAGCGCCTTGTGCGCGCGGCTCGTTTTCGGGTCCGGCAGGCGCGCGGCGAGCGCGGCGAGCGTGGCCTTCGCGGCGTGGACGTTCTTGTGCATGACCGCCATGACGGCTTCGACCGTCACGGCCTGCTCGGAGACATGCCAACAGTCGTAATCCGTCGCGAGCGCGAGCGTCGCGAACGGCAGCTCCGCCTCGCGTGCCAGCTTCGCTTCGGGCATCGACGTCATGCCGATGACCGACACGTCCCACGAGCGATACATATGGCTCTCTGCGCGCGTGGAGAACTGCGGGCCGTCGATGCAGACATACGTGCCGCTCGTGTGCACGCCGTCCGAGCCCTTCACATGGATGGACCGCGCCGCTTGCACGAGGGCGCTCGCGAGGTCCGAGCAGACTGGGTCGGAGAAGCCGACGTGCGCGACGACCTCGTCGAAGAAGGTCGAGATCCTGCGCTTGGTGAGATCGATGTACTGGTCCACGACCACGAAGTCTCCGGGCTCGATCTTCTCGCGCATCGACCCGACCGCGCTCACGCTGACGAGGTGAGTGGCGCCGCTCATCTTCAGGGCCGCGACGTTCGCGCGATAGTTGATCATGTGCGGCGGGACCTTGTGGCCTCGCCCGTGTCGCGGGAGAAAGAGCATCCGCACTGCGCCGCTCGTGGTCTGGAGCATACCGCTCGTGATGACGTCGCTCGGCGCGCCATATGGTGTGTCGACCGCCAGCTCGCGCACGTCGGTGAGGTTTTCCATCTCGTACAAACCACTGCCGCCGAGGACTGCGAGTGTCGATGTCATTTGAGCCCTATCTGTTACGGCGCGCTAATTTTTGCTGGTTTCGCCGTTGCGCAGGAGCGCCTCGGCGATCGAAGCTTTGCGCACGCGTCGCGATCGCTCGGCGAGGACGACGGCGCGCAGCGTGTCGAATGCGCGCTCCAGATCGTCATTGACGATCACGTAGTCGAAGAAGCCATAGTGCTCGATCTCGCGCATCGCCACCTTGAACCGCCGCTGGACGACCTCATCGCTCTCGCTCGCGCGGCCCTTCAATCTGCGGAGCAGCTCGGGCATCGACGGTGGGAGCACGAACACGCCGACGACCTCGGGCACCTTCGCGCGGATCTGGCGCGCGCCCTGGTAGTCGATGTCGAAGATCATCCCGCCGCAGCCAGGGACTTTGCGTGCCGTGTCGATCTCGGCGATCGAGGTCCCGTAGAAGTTGCCGTGCACCTCTGCCCACTCGATGAACGCGTCTTGTTGGACCAGTCGCTCAAAGGTTGACTTATCAACGAAGTGGTAGTCGCGCCCGTCTTGTTCATTG
>JANYHY010000437.1 GCA_025362165.1 Myxococcales bacterium
CCCCTCGCGTTCGGCCATGCGCGGTGGTGAGGAAATTCTTCGCGGCTTTGGTGGTGCTCTTCTTTTAGCTCGCAACACTCTGCCGCTGGCTCAGCGCTTGGATGCGAACGGCTCGGCGACTACTTGGAAGTCATCCTCGTAGACGATGAATCCAGGGCGCGTCGTCTCGACTTGGACGACTGGGTGTCCGCTCTCGTCGAGCACCCGCGCGATGTCTCTCACGCGCGTGATCGCCTCTCGCGCGGTGCACTTGAACCAAGAGACGCCGCGCGTTCTGTCGGACTGCGTTCGACCGAAGCGGTTCGGCACGGGAAGGTGCTTGCCCAGCCACGCGAGCGCTTCCGCTAGGGCGATTCGGTCGTATGATGGAACACCGACCTCATCGCGCAGCTCATAAGCGACGCGAAGTATTCCTTCAGCGACACCTGTGTCCGGGTGTCGTTGCAAGAGCACAAACCGAATGAGCCGCGCCGACATGCGGCTTGGACGCAAGGGTGCCCGTTGGTCTGACCGTCACTCAGTGAGTTCAAGGCGGTGGTGGGCATTGATCCGTCGGATCGCCTCCCCATCGATTGTCATAACAAGAGTACGGCACATCAGCCGGTGGCGTATCTGAGGCGAGCGACCCCTTGGCAAACAGCAACGCGCACGTCGCCGAGCCCTTGCACGGGCCGCCAATCAACGGTCGCGGCGAGGGACAATCCTTCGATTGAGTTCGGCAGTCCCATGACACTCCACCATCGGACTCGGCCCGGCACGCGCACGCTCCACTCGAAGTCCCGCAGATTGTCCACGACTGAGTCGTTGGGCATCCTCCGTCGAACGAACACGGTTGCTTGGGTTCGCAATATTCACCTGTCGACGTCCATGGGACTCCCCCGTAGAAGCTGCATGGGCAGCGCACGAGAGGTTCGCACCCGTTCGCGTTCGGCACTTCACACGTGAAAGCTCTCCCGTCTGCCCAACAGCGGTCGCCAGCGTCGGGCGGCGCACATGGGCAAGGTGTAGTGTTCGGATCGGTGCCGCCTTGGAATCCGCAGGGCGTCGCGTCTCCTGCGAAGGTGTCGGGCACTCCAGAGTCGAGGCTCGCGCTATCGCGTAATGAAACGTCCAAGAAGGAAGCGTCGCTTACCTGCGCCGTGCTGTCCGTGCCGCAACCGCAGGTGAGCAACACGTAGAGCGCGAGCGACTCGCGCATCATAACGGACATACCTGCACGTTGGAGTCGAGGTCACTCGTCTGCACGAGGAGATCTTCCCACGCGTGAGGCGAACGTCATAGGTCGAGCTCCCAAGAAACGTCGCATCGCGCCATCGAAGCCGAGGTCGACACAGTGAGTGGAAGCGATCGTCCAGAAGCGCGGCGTTTCGATCGCGCGGGTTGCCCGAAGGTCGGAACGAAGCGATTTGGTCGGGGAGGGGGGATTTGAACCCCCGACGACGAGCACCCAAAGCTCGTGCACTACCGGGCTGTGCGACTCCCCGAGACGGAGCGATTGCTACCACAGAATACCTAGCGGGATTCGAAACGTCACGCACGCGTTCTGACGTCCCAAACGCAAGATTCTGGACGAAAGGCGAAGCCCATCGCCCATCTTGCCCTCCTCCCGGCTTTGAGGGAGAGGGCTCGCGAGAATCGCAAGAACCGCACGGGGTGAGGGGTCCCTGCGGGGCTCGCGAGATCGCAAGAACCGCACGTGAGGTCACGGATAATCGGTATATCCCTTGGCGCCTGGAGTGTAGAACGTCGAGAAATCAGGCTTGTTGAACGGCTTTCCGGCTGTCGCTCGCGCTAGGAAATCGGGATTGGCCAAATACGGTCTCCCGAAGGCGACGAGCTCGCCCTTCTTCGCTTCGAGGTCTGCCTCTGCTTTCGCGAGATCGTACCCGCCGGCGAGGATGATGGTGCCACCGAACTCTTTTCGGATCGCCGCCTTCACAGAGTCGCTCACGGCAGGCGCTCCCATCGCGCTGTGATCGGCGACGTGCACGTAAGCGAGACCCGCCTCACGCATGCGCGCGGCGAACTTTGGGTATGTGGTCTCCACTTCCGGATCCGGCTTCATGCCGGCGTTGGTGCCGTAGGGAGACAAGCGAATGCCGAGTCGATCACCGCCGATCGCCGCCGCGGTTCGTCGCGCGACCTCGAAGCCGAAGCTCGCGCGCTTCTCTGCGGTGCCGCCCCACGCGTCAGTGCGCAGATTGCTCGTGGCGTTGAGGAACTCCTCGATGAGGTAGCCGTTGGCGCCGTGCAACTCCACACCGTCGAAGCCTGCATCGATCGCGAGCTTGGCGCTCGTGACGAACTCTCCGATGGCTTGCTCGATGTCTCCCTCGGTCATCTCGATCGACGCAGTGAGCGGTACTTGAGCGCCGAGCGCATCCACGAACATCTTCTGATCGGGTAGCGCGATCGAGGACGGCGCGAGCACACGCCCGCCCTTTGGGAGGTTGCCTTGGTGCCCGACGCGGCCAGTGTGCATCAGCTGAACGAAGATGCGTCCGCCGCGCGCGTGCACGGCCTCGGTGGTCAAGCGCCAGCCGCGCACTTGCGCCTCGTTGAACAAGCCGGGGATCCGCGGATAACCGAGCCCGTCCGGGCTGGGGCTCGTGCCTTCGGTGATGATCAGTCCGGCGTCCGCGGCGCGCTGTCCGTAGTAGGTCGCTTGCAGCTCCCCCGGCACGTTGTCGATCGCGCGGCTGCGTGTCATGGGCGACATGACCGCGCGGTTTTTGAGCTCGATTCGACCGAGAGTGTAGGGGCTGTTGATCATGGACGCTGCGATGCTCGAGGGCGTGCGGCGGTAGCGCGCAGCTCCGTGATTGGAGACCTGAGTACCGCGTTTGCAAGGAGCCCTGTAGGCTAGTCGGATGCGCCGAGCTCTGGTTCTTCCGCTCGCGCTCGTCTTCGGAGTCGCCGCTTCTCGCTGCCTCGAGCCCACCGAGATGAACGTGGTGATCGACACGGACATCGACTGCGCTCGACTTCACGAAGTGGACGTCGTCGCGAGCGGGCCAACCGCGCCGGTGAATCCGACTGCCAACGCGGTCGGCACGTGCGTAGATTCGAAGGTCGGCAATATCGTCCTCGTGCCCAGCGATCCGAACACGCCGGTGTTGGTCCAAGTGATCGCCGGCGTCGGTAACGTATCCACCGCGACCTGCCTCATGGACTCCGCGACCAAGACGGCGACCGGCGGGTGCGTCGTCGCGCGCCGTGCGTTTCGTTACCTCGCGCACACGCCGGCGCGTCTGCCCATCACGCTCTATCTCAAGTGCGTGGGCGTTCCATGTGGCGCCACGGAGACCTGTAATCAGGATGGCGACTGCGTCTCCGCGCAGACAGGTTGCGCGGGCGCGAACTGCGATGTCGACGCGAGCACGCCCAAAGACGCCGCGCCACTCACCGCAGTGCAAGTCGCCGCAGGCTCAGACTTCAGCTGTGCGCTGCTCTCCGACGGCACAGTCTGGTGCTGGGGAGCGGACGCGAACGGCCAGCTCGGCGACGGTCAGCCGCACTCTTCTCGAAACAACGCGGCTCGGATCGACAGTCTGTCTAACGTGATCGCGATCGCGTCGAGCGCGGAGGGAGCGCACGCTTGCGCGATCGTCACGCCAGGCGACGTGTGGTGTTGGGGGCGAGGAAGCACGGGTCAGCTCGGCAACAATTCCATGCTCGACGCTCGGCAGCCCGTGCAAGTGAACACGTTCGGCCCCGTGACCGCGCTCGCCCTGGGATTTGACTCGACGAGCGCCCTCCTTGTCGACGGCGCCATCCTTCGCTGGGGCGCCAACGAGTACTTGCAACTCAACCTCCCGGTGCAGATGAACCCCGTGCCCATTCCCGAGGTGGCGAGGGATCCGAGGGCGAAGGCAATCGCGCTTGGGTACTACCACTCGTGCTCGGTGACGAGCGCCGACACGATCGGCTGCACCGGCAACAACGAGTACGGCCAACTTGGCGACGGCTCCGCGATGACGAAGTCGACCTTCACGCAGCTAACAACGTCGAACATCAAGACCATCGCGGCCGGCGGCTACACCACATGCGCGATCAGCAACAACGGGGAGCTGATGTGCTGGGGCGATAACACGACCGGGAAGGTGGGCGTCGGCGCGATGATGATGAAACCGCCGGCACCGTTGATCCTGCCTTCACCCATGGGCGTCAAGGCGGTGAGCGTGGGCGACAGTCATACATGCGCCATCGCCGCTGGCGATGCGGCCTACTGTTGGGGTAACAATAAGAGCGCCTATCAAAACCTCATCA
>JANYHY010000524.1 GCA_025362165.1 Myxococcales bacterium
CCTGGTCGGCCTAGACGAGGAGCACGACGCTGCGGATCAGGAGCAGCGAATCGGGCGGCCGAGGCGGGTTGAACAGCCGCGAGCAGAGCGGGATCGATGGCGCTCCCCACGGCTTGCCGATTTGCAGCGGGCGAAGAGCAACCCACTTTGCGACAGGGAAATCGACCGACTTCGAAAGAACCTTCTGATTCTCCGTCGCGACCGACACGGCGAGGTCGATGCACGGACATCCCGTACTGGAGGCAGCCGATACCGATCTCGCGCCGCCATTGCTCGGCGATTGGTGCGCCTCACAGCCGCCGCAGTGTTTTCCGTCGGCTGTGACCTCGATGGACATGCAGCCATCCGGCTCCAGGCACACCACTAACCCTTGCGCGGGCGCGAGGCCCGAGAACAGGGCGACCGCAAGGCAGAGCCAGGCGGTCAGGCGGTGGAGGAAGGGAGGCAACATGGGCCAAGGATGATAGCTCAGTCGGCTGCGAGGAAGCAATCTCGGGAGTCCACTGCGTCCTCCTCCGCCACCTCCGTGACGGCGGCACAGCTCACGCATCGCCTCAACCGCTCGTCCTCCGGGCATTTCTCGGGTGGTGATGGCGAGGGGCCGAGGGGCGCATCTCGGCGACGTGCCCGAGGCAGTCGTGCACGAGCTCGCCGACGAACTCGTCGATGACTCGATAGTAGGTCTGTCGCCCTTCCTCACGCGCGGCGACGAGCCGCATTCGTCGCAAGAGCGCGAGCTGGTGGCTCACGACCGACATCGAGAGCCCGAAGGCCCGAGCGAGATCCCCGACGCAGAGCTCGTCGTGGGAGAGCGCATGCATGATCCGGAGCCGCACGGGACTCGCCAGCGCCTTGAGCACATCCACTGCCTCGCCGACGACCTCCTCGGCGGGGATTGCAGCTCGCACAGCGGCAACCCTACGCGCATCGACCACAGCCGGAAGCAGTGACGTGTTGGCTTTCACAGTTGAGCATGTTGACAAGTGAAGCCCAGACTGTCAAGCTCCGCAAGGTCGCTTACCGGAACGAGTAGGCGGCAACCACAGTCAGCATGGAGACCGAGACGAGCCACCAGACCAGCAAGAACCTTCCGGTGAAGGGCCAGACACCCCGTTCGAGCCGTGGCGCTCAGGCCAGTCCTGAGCTGGACGGCCACGACGAGCATTCTCTGAATCTGTTCGACCTGGGCCGCATCGCCATCGTCGGTCTGACGGCCCTCGCCGTCTGGTTCCGTGTGTGGGAACCCTTCCCGACCGTGAGCCTCATCGGCGTCTTGGGCGCGGCCTTCGGAGGTTGGCCCATCCTCAAGGAGGCGCTCGAAAACCTGCGTGAGCGACGCATGACGATGGAGCTCTCCATGTCGATCGCGCTCGCTTCGGCGCTCTTCATCGGGGAGTTTCTGACCGCGCTCGTGATCATCTTCTTCGTGCTCATCGCCGAGGTTCTCGAGAAACTAACGGTTCGACGTGGGCGCACGGCAATCCGCGAGCTCCTGGATCTGCTGCCGCGCAGAGCCACTGTCCGACGGGCCGGCGCGACCGTTGAGCTCGCAACGGCCGAGTTGGGCCTGGGGGACATCGCCCTCGTCAAGCCTGGCTCTCGCCTGCCGGTCGACGGAGTGGTCGTCGCTGGTCGCTCGTCTGTCGATCAGTCTTCGATCACGGGCGAGTCGATGCCCGTCGAGAAGCTCGAAGGGTCCGACGTTTATGCCGGGACCATCAATCAGTCAGGAGCGTTGGAAGTGCGCGTAACGGGCCTCGGACGTGACACAGCTTTCGGCAAGATCATCGAGGCGGTCGAGCAAGCTGAAAAGCTGCGCGCGCCGGTGCAAAAACTCGCGGACCGTCTCGCGGGATACCTGGTGTACTTCGCCCTCGCCTGCGCTGCTCTGACGCTGCTCGTTACGCACGATGCGCGAGCGACCATCTCGGTCATCATTGTCGCGGGAGCCTGCGGAATCGCCGCCGGTACACCGCTCGCCGTGCTCGGTGCCGTCGGGCGGGCCGCGCGAAGCGGATCCATCATCAAGGGCGGGGTCTACTTAGAGGTCCTCGGCAAAGTCGACACGGTGCTGTTCGACAAGACCGGAACCGTCACGGTCGGGCAGCCGCGCGTCACGGGCGTGCAAGCAAGCCCCGGCATCTCCGAGCGGGAGCTCATCGAGGCGGCCGCTATCGCCGAGCGCCGCTCGGAGCATCCGTTCGCGCAGGCGATCCTGAGCAGAGCGGCCGAGCTCAGTTTGTCGAACATCGAGCCTGAATCGTTCGACTACACGCTCGGCCAAGGACTCGTCTGCACGAGCCGCGGAGAAGAGATCGTCGTGGGGAGCGCGGTATTCTTGCGTTCGAAGGGGCTCGCCGTCGATGAACCGGAGGCCGGCGAGGCCACCTCACTCGTCTTCGTGGCACGAGGCGGACGAACACTCGGATCTCTCGCGGTGACCGACGCCCTACGTCCCGAGGCCAAGTCCGCGATCGCACGCATCCGTTCGCTGGGAATTCGGACGATTCTGCTGAGCGGAGACACGGCTGCTGTTGCCGCAACCGTCGGTCGCACGCTAGGCATCGACGAAGCGCACGGAAACCTCCTCCCGCATCAGAAGGTCGAGCACATCAAAGCTCTTCGTAGCCAAGGACGTTCCGTTGCCATGGTCGGGGACGGCATCAACGATGCCCCGGCTTTGGTTGAGGCGAACGTCGGCGTCGCGATGGGAGCGGGGACCGATGTGGCGCGCGAGAGCGCCGATGTTGTGCTCATCGGCAACGACCTCGAGCGCTTCGCAGAAACGGTCGCGATCGCGAGATGGTGCCGCCGGATCATCATGACCAACTTCGCAGGAACCCTGCTCGTGGACGGCATCGGTGTAGGCCTCGCGGCCTTCGGGTTCCTGAATCCGCTCCTTGCGGCACTGATCCACGTGCTGTCGGAGCTGGCATTCATCCTGAACTCCGCACGACTCCTGCAAGCACCTAGGCACGTCCCGCGCGCAGCGTGAACTGCGGCGAGTCATTCGGTCCGCCTACCGAGGAGCGACCGAGCCATCGCCAGGATTCCTTGCTCCATCGCAAGCGTGCGGTTTTCGCGACGCAAGCGCGCCAGCTCGGCGCGCTCGTCGCTCGTCAGCGCGCCGGCCGCGCCCTCGCCAGCGTCGACCTCCGACTGCCGAAGCCACTTGCGAAGCACGTTGGGGTTCAGAC
>JANYHY010000598.1 GCA_025362165.1 Myxococcales bacterium
CCTTGACCCTGCTGACCCTGGCCTTGCTGGCCTTGGCCTTGTTGGGGGTCGCCGCCCTGACCGCCCTGGCCATGCGCGCGCTGTTGGAACTTCACGAGGCGCACCATCTGCTGTTGGCCGCCTTGGCCTTGTTGGCGAAGCATTTCCTTGAGCTCTTGGAGCTTCTGGCGGAGCTGCTCCTTCTCTTGATCGGTCATCTGTTGCTCGGCCATCCGATTGATGTCCTCGGCGCCTTGATCGAGATCGTTCGCCGACGCGCCGAGATCCTTCATGAGGTCTTCTGCGGCCTGGGCGAGATCTTGATCGAGTTTGGAGAGCTGACGTGACGCGTTCGCAGCGGACTGCGCATCTTGCTCGAGCTTCTCTAGCTCGCGCTCCTTCTTCTCCAGCAGGTTCTTCTCTTGGTCGTTGGGCGCGCCGCCGTCTTGCTGCGCTTGCTGCTTCTGCTTGAGCAGGTCGATCTCTTTCTTGAGCTCGTCGCGCTTCTTCTCGAGATCCGCTTTGCGCTTCTCTGCGTCTGCGGAGGCTGCTTTCAGGGCCTCTCGCATCTTGTCGAGCTGCGCCTTGTCCGGCTTGTTGCCCTCTCGAAACTTCTTGGCGAGATCCTTGAGCTGCTTGTCCGCGTCCACGAGGTTCTTCTGATCGAGCGCCTCACCCGCGGGCTTGGTGAGCTCGGCCTTCTTCATCTCTTCGCCGATCTTCTGCAGCGCGTCCTCTAGCGCTTTGTGATCGGCTTCGCTGCCTTCCATCAGCTTGTCGTCCAGCGCCTGCATGCGGCGGAACGCTTCGGTGCGGTCCAGGCGCTTGTTGGAGAGATCTTCGATGAGCTGGTTGAACTCTTGCGTCGCGAGCTTGGCCTCGTCGCTCTGCTGCGTCTGCTCTTGTTGCCTGAGGAACTCGCGCATCGCGTCGAGATCGTCCGGCGTGACCTCCACTGCGTCGATCGTCTTCTGCGCCATGATCGTGTGCTGGCGCACCTCGAACAACGCGATCGCCACGAGCGCGACCGCGAGTCCTCCGACCGCGACGAGATCGCGAGGCGCGCGGATGGGGACCGCCTTCGCAGGGCTCACTGTCTTGACGAGCGCGAGCGCGTCGTCGATCGCGGCGTCCATGAACGGCGTGCGCTCTTGGGTCGGGAGCGCGCCGAAAGAGATCGCGCTCGACAAACGATCCGCGAGACCGTGGTGACGATCCAGCGCGACAGCGCCCGCGCGCAACGGCAACGGTCGCAAGTACGCCAAGAGCGCTACAGCCAGCGTGAACGCGCCTTCGACGATGAACGCCACGCGCGCGTGCGGCTCCGACAGCGCGTCGGTCTTTCTCAGCGCGAGAGTCACGACGGCAGATGCGAGCGAAGCGCAAGCGGCCGACGCTCCCCACGCCAGTGAGCGACCGATGCGAATTCGTCGCTCGGCGCGCGCGGCCAGCGTGTCGATGCGAACCAGCCCTCCAGCCCGCGCCGGCTCGTCCGACGACTTTGGCTCGGGTTTGGGTTGCTCGTCACTCATCGGGTCGTCCTTTCATCACGCATTTGATGCCGCCTGCGGCGGACATCAACGCTAGGTGGGGTGCCTTCGGCACGCCCCATCTGTTCATCGTTGTGACGTACGACCCAACGCAAAGTTCCTCGCTTGGCTTTCCCATCGACATTGTGACCGGCGAAACTGGTCTCCACTGTAGCACCTTCGATTCGGTCTCCGCCTCCTCCGATCTACGGCCGCCCGAGTTTCCGCATTCCCCCGTAGTTTTGGTTCGCGGCTGGCTTTAGGCTGAGTTGATGGCCGTTCTCCCTGCTGCACCACGCCTAGAGGTCGCGACACGCCCTGCCGAGAGCGGCGATACGCCCTACCTGGCGCTCGAGCAGCGCCGGGTGGAGGTCGCGATAGACGGTCGCCGTGGCGAAGGCACCTACACCGCAGTCACCCGACGGGCGATGGACGCGGCCATTATCATTGCATATTGCATGCATTCTGGAGCACCGTCTGTGTACCTACGCTCGTGCCTCCGACCGCCGCTGGCCTTTCGTGGGTTCGGGGCTGTGCTTTGGGAGCTGCCCGCAGGATTGGTCGAGCAAGGCGAGTCTCCAGTCGCTGCGGCGACGCGCGAACTCCACGAGGAGCTTGGCTTCATCGTCGAAGAGGCCGCGATGCAGCAGCTCGGCCACGTGCTGTATCCCGCCGCGGGGTTGATCGCTGAGGTGCAAACGTTCTTCATGATCGAGGTCGACCCCAGCAAGCGCGTGCCGCCACCGGAAGACGGTTCGCCATTCGAGCTCGGCGGAGTCGTGATCGAGGTACCGCTACGCGACGCGCTCGAGGCGTGCGCTTCGGGTGAGCTCGTCGATGGCAAGACGGAGATCGGTCTGCGGCGGCTGAAGGATGCGCTCGCGTGACCGAGCAACGGCCGCGTGTGCTCGTGGTGGTGAAGCGCACCGCCTTCGACGCGTTCGGCAAGAAGGATCCGATCGCCAAGCGCCTCCTGCGCACGAAGGACGCGGCTGTCGCGCGCATGGTGCCCGCGCACGAGGCTCACCACGAGACGGTCGAGGTCGTGCGCGCGGCGCTCCGCACGCAAGGCGTCGAAGCGAAGATCGTGCGCGCGGCCAGCGACGTACGGCGCTGGTTTCCGAGCGGGCGCTTCGATCTCGTCGTGACGATTGGCGGCGACGGGACGCTGCTCGCTGCCTCTCATCACGTCGGCACGAAGACGGCGATCTTGGGCATCAACAGCGCGCCGCGCGACTCTGTCGGGTACTTCTGCGCAGCCACGAAGGATGACGCGGCGAACGTGATCGATCGCGCGCTGCGTGGCAAGCTCCACGCGACGAGCCTCACGCGCATGCAGGTGGAGCTCGGTGACGAGATCGTCCACCGTCGAGTGCTCAACGAAGCGCTCTTCTGTCACGCGTCGCCTGCAGCGACGAGCCGCTACATCCTCGAGCTCGCGGGAGGCGCTCGACAGACACGCGTCGAAGAGCACAAGTCGAGCGGCTTCTGGGTCGGCCCCGCCGCGGGCTCGACCGCCGCGCAGCAGAGCGCAGGTGGGCGCGTACTACCACTCAGCTCGTCGGCGCTGCAGTTCGTGGTGCGCGAACCTTACTCACCGCGCGGCGGGTTCACGCGCGGTCTCGTCGCAGAAGGTGCTCGCCTGATCGTGCGCTCCAAGATGCGCGACGCGCGACTCTTCCTCGACGGAGTCCACACCATGATCCGCTGCGGGTTGGGAGACGTCGTCGTCTTTAGCCGCTCGCCCGAACCGCTACGGGTGCTGGGTCTCCTCTCCCCCGCCGCGCGAGCCGACACGCGCAAGCGCCGAAGCTGAGTCGACGACAACTCCCGAAAGAATGCGACGATAATTGCGACAAATCATGGGACGCGCTATTTTGAGGTAACTTGGGAGGATCGCCATGCTTCGCTTCGCGACCGTCGGACTAGTCTTCGCGATCACTGGCTGCGCCACCGCTGCCGTGATCGACGACGACAGCGGTTCGAATCCGCAGAACGAAGCTGGGCCGTCTTCGGATGGCGGGAGCAAAGAAGGCGCAGCGGTCTGCCCGACAGGCAAGACGGGCCCGAACTGCTCACAGTGCGCGAAAGGCTTCCACACGTGCGGCAGCAACTCGTGCCAGCCGGACAACGCGAACACGCCAGACGCAGGGTGCACGAACGGCTGCAGCGGAGCTTGCCAACAACCGACCAACGCTGTCACCAGCTGCACCCCCCAAGGCGGGTGTGATTTCAGCTGCAACACGACCTTCGTCAAAGACGACGCCGGCTGCTCGTGCGACGTCGGCATGGTGGACTGCATGAACGGAACCTGCGCGCAGTGCTGCAGCGACTCCGACTGTCCCGCTCACGTCACTTGTAACGGCGGCAGTTGCGGCGGGTGCGTGGCTGGCTGGGGCGACTGCAACAACAACATGGGGGACGGCTGCGAGACTCAGCTCAACAGCAGCAGCAACTGCGGCTCGTGCGGCAACAGTTGCTGCAGCAGCTTCTGCGGATGCGGCCTTTTTGGCTTTGGCGGCAAGAGCTGCAAGGCGAGCGGCCAGTCATATTCCTGTCAGTGCTGACCTTCAGAGGCTAGCGGCGCTCGGATATTCACACTAAAAGCGCAAGTCCATCATGGGCTTCGAGTTGATCGGCACCGGCCACTATGTCCCCGGAAAGCCAGTGACGAACGCAGATCTCGCGCGTGTCATGCACACGAACGACGAGTGGATTTTCAAGCGCTCCGGCATTCGCCAACGCCACTACGCTCCTGAGGGCGTAGGCGCGAGCGACCTCGGCGTCGAGGCTGCCAAGCGCGCGATCGAGTCCGCAGGGATCGACAAGAACGAGATCGATTACATCGTCTTCGCCACGATGACGCCGGACCATATCTTCCCCGGTCCGGGCGCGCTCTTGAGCGCGAAGCTCGGTCTCGATCACGTCCCTGCCCTCGACATCCGGCAGCAGTGCGCGGCGATGATCTTCGGTCTTCAAGTCATCAACGGGCTCATCGCGGGAGGCACCGCGAAGACGATCTTGTTCGTCGGCGCAGAGGCGCACGCGGGCTTCATGCCGTACGAAGACTGGAGCCTGCTGGAGCCTGGGTGCACGCGCGAGGCGACCGAGGAGCAGAAGACCAAGACGGACGAGCATCGCGCGCTCGCGATCCTGTTCGGCGATGGAGCAGGCGCGCTCTTGTTCCGCAAGACGGACCGCGACGCGGGGCTCAAGGGCTGTCGCGTGCAGACGGACGGCAACGGCGGGCGGCTCTTGTACGTGGAGGCCGGCGGATTCCGCACGCGCCCGTATTGGAACCAGGATCTGCTCGATCGCCGCGCGTATATCCCCAAGATGGACGGCAAAGAGCTCTTCAAGTACGCAGTCACCAAGCTGCCCGAGACGGCGCGCGCGCTGTGCGCGGACACGAAGACCACTCTCGGAGACATCGACTGGTTCCTCGCTCACCAAGCGAACACGCGCATCAACGAGTACATCCGCGACGTGCTCGGCGTGCCTACCGAGAAGATGCCGATGAACATCGACCGCTTCGGCAACACGAGCGCTGGCACGCTGCCCATCCTGATCGACGAGCTCACGCGCGCGGGCAAACTCAAGAAGGGCCAGCTCAACATGTTGCTCGCGCTCGGCGCAGGCATTCACTGGGGCTGTGCGCTCATGAAGTGGTAAGCTGACGGTATGCGCGCGCGCGACGGCCTGCTCTTCGCGTTGACGATGACGGCCGCGACGTTCGTGGGACGAGATTCCCGGGCCTCGGTGTCTTTCACGGTGGTGTTCGACGCGCTGCTCGAAGAGAGCACCGCCGCGGCCGTAGCGACCGTTATGGACGAGCACTCTGGATGGGAGGACGGACGAATCGTCACCTATACGCACGCGCGCATCGATGACGTGCTCGCAGGGGGTGTCGGCCGCGACGTGTGGATCCGCGCGCTCGGCGGCGAGGTCGACGACATCGGGCAACAGGTCGAGGGTGAGGCCACGTTCGTGATGGGCCACCGGTACATGGTGTTCTTGAAGCCAAACGCTCAGAATACGATGAGCGTCGTCGCCCGCGCGCAGGGAGAGTTTCCGCTCGTGGCAGCTGACGCGAAGACACTTCGTGTACCGAGCACACTAAGAGCCGTGGCCCTGCCCCCTCGCGCGGACGTCGTCCTGCGCCTGCAGTCTCGTGCACCCGAAGCGGCGCAGCCCGCAGGAGCGGTGCTCGCGGGAAAATCTGTCGAAGAGATGCGGACCCTCGTGCTGGGCGCTTGGTCGCGGACGCATGCGAGCGGTCGCTAGCCTCGTCGCGCTCGCTCTGGTGATGGCTCCTGCGACCGCGGGCGCCTTCTGCCGCACCACCAGCAAGGCCATCTCGCGCGACTTCGTGCCCTCGCCGGACCAACCATGCTGGACGCAGGGTCTGCCGCTCTACTGGAAGAACGCGTGCGTCGGGTTCGCGATGCAGAAGAACGCGAGCGCGCAAATCTCGTTCGACGACGCAGTGCAGAACCTCACCGCGGCGTTCGCGAAATGGAGGGGCGCGTCGTGTCCATCGGGGTCTGGCGCGTCGTCGGTCAGCATCGAGGTCCGCTACCTCGGACCCGCAGACTGCGATCAGGTCACGTACAACCGAGACACGACCATCGGCAACTCGAACGTCATCATGTTCCGCGACGGCGTGTGGCCGCACGATGATCCGAACAACACCATCGCGCTCACGACGGTCACGTACGATCCGGCGACGGGAGAGCTCTATGACGCGGACATGGAGATCAACAGCAACCAGCAGAAGTTCTCGCTCGCGTCACCACCGCCCGCCGACAAAATAGGCTTCTTGGCGGCCATCACGCACGAGGCCGGACATTTCCTCGGAATGGCGCACACCAACGATGGTGCCGCGACGATGTTCGCGCAGTACAAGCCGTCGATGAGCAACCTCGCCTCCGATGACATCGCCGGGATCTGCTCGGTATATCAACCGGACGGCACGCGGGTCACTGCGACTGGACCGGCGCAAGAGATCGCGTGCGACCCAACGCCGCGTCACGGTTTCTTGAGCCAGTGCACGACAACCAAGAGCGGCTGCCAGCAAGAGTCGAGCGACGGCGCAGGAGCGGGCGCTTGGTTGATGGTGCTTGGAGTGTTGGGCGTCGTCATCGCGCGCGTCCGCAGACAGGCGCTGACCTCGCTTTGACTGCGCGGGTGCTGGTCGTCGCCGGGGAAGCTTCGGGTGATCGCGCTGCGGCCTCCGTGGTCGCGCGCCTCGACCACGACCGCATGAACGTCTTCGGGATGGGCGGCGACGCGCTCGGGCAGGCTGGTGCCGAGATCGTCACGCATTTGCAGCGCGCGACCGCTGTCGGCGTGGGCGAAGTGGCGCGTCGAGGATTGTCGATCTGGAGCGCGCGACAGGAGATCGAACGCGCCGTGTCCGCGCGAGGGCCGCTCGCCGCTGCGCTGCTGGTCAACTACACGGAGTTCAACACGAGCCTCGCGGCGTGGCTGAAACGCAGAGCCGTGCGCATCCTCTGGTACATCGCGCCGCAAATCTGGGCGTGGCGACCGGGACGCAGCGCGAGGCTCGCCAAGCTGATCGATCGCATGGCCGTCATCCTGCCGTTCGAGGAGCACCTGTGGCGCGACAGAGGAGTCGACGCGCGCTACGTGGGTCACCCTGCCCTCGAAGACACGACCATCGATCGCGCGACGGTGCGCGCGACCTTCGGCCTGACGTCGTACGCGCCCGCGATCGCGATCTTGCCAGGAAGCCGCCCTCACGAAGTGCGCGAACTGCTCGCACCGATGCTCGAGGCGTACGAGATCGTGCGCCGCGATCGCGCGAGCCTCGACGCGCGCATCATCGTCGCAGCCTCTCTCGATCGCGAGACGGTGGAGCTGCTCGAGCGGGCGAGCCGACAGTCTCGCGTGCCGCTCGTGCGCGCCGACGCCACGCGAGGCGCTGGATGCTTGCTCGGTGCGTTCGACGCCGCGCTTTGTGCCTCGGGGACGGCCTCACTCGAGGCAGCGCTCGCAGGCGCCCCACCCGTCGTGAGCTATCGCGTGGGTTGGGTGACGGAGGCGGTCGTGCGGCCGTTCCTGCAAACCGATTTGTTCGCGCTGCCGAACGTCCTCTTGAAGCGCCGCGCGTTCCCGGAGCTGATGCAACGCGAGGCGACAGTGACCAACATGGCGCATGCCCTCTCGCGCGCGCTCGGCAGCGAACGGCACCAGATGCTCGCCGCGTGCGAGGAGCTACGCCCGCTCTTCGGCGATCGCCGTGAGCCGTCGCGAGAGGTCGCCGACATGATCACGCGCTGGCTGTAGCGCGCCGGACCGCGCACGGTACCTGCTACAACCGCAGCCGCATGAAGAAGGCGCGCAAGAAAAAGAAGCGAGGGCCCCAAGCCAAGCCTGCGCTCGAAGTCGCGAAGGAGACGGAGGCCAAGCCGCTCGATCCAGCGCTGCTAGGGTTCCTCGGGGTCTCGGTCGCCCTCGTGTCGGTGAGGTGGTACGCCGCGCGGCACGTCGGCTTCGGCGACAGTGAAGCGCTCTACGCGTGCTACGCGCTCCACCCAGCGCCTGCGTACCTCGATCATCCAGGTTTCGTCGGCCAGCTCGCGCGCGGCATCGCGGGTGACGAACCTCCGACGCCGTACAGCATCCACTCCGTCACCGCGGTGCTCGCGACCGCATTGCCCTGGCTGGTGAACATCGTCGCTCGCCGCCTGGGCGCGACGCAGCGCGCAGCGTTGATCGCGGCGCTCCTCTTCGCTGTGGTCCCGGTCATCGCGGTCGGGCTCTTCGCGATCACGCCCGATCTCCCGCTGGCGTTCACGTGGCTCTCCACGCTTGGCTTCGCGGGAGCTGCGCTCGAGGCCGAGCCAAAGAGCGCGCGGGCGGCGGCGTTCTTCTTGGGCGCTGGAGTGATGGCGGGCGTCGCGAGCTCGTCGAAGGCAACCGGAGCGCTGCTGCTCTTGTCCTTGCCGATCGTCTATCTCACCGCAGGAGGGGACGCGCGCAAGCACAGGAGCACGCCCTGGCCGTGGCTCGGTCTGGCGTGCGCAGCGGTGGTGCTCGCTCCGATTATTTCGTTTGAAGCGAACGCGCATTGGCCGATGGTCCATCATCGCCTCGTCGACACTCAAGAGGGTGCGGGGTTCTCTCCCAGGAATTTGCTAGCGACGCTCGGTGGGCAGCTGCTCTACCTTTCGCCGGTCGTCGCCGTGCTCGGCATCTTGGTCGCGAGAGATCTCTTCAAGCGAAGGAGAGACGACGCGATCACGACGCTCCTCTTCTGGACGTTTGCGCTCCCGTCCGCGGCGCTGCTCGTCTTGTGTCTGTGGAGCCGAGTGGCGGAGCCGCACTGGTTGGCGCCGCCGATGCTCGCGCTCGTCCTGCATGCCGCGCGTCGTGTGAAGGACGCCGAGCCGAGCCCGTGGCCTCGTCCGTTGGTCGTCTGGTCGATCGCCTCCGCCGCGTTGTTCACGGCGTTCACGCATTGGTGGGTGCTGTCTCC
>JANYHY010000566.1 GCA_025362165.1 Myxococcales bacterium
CGACCGTCCGCTACATCGGCCACGCCCCTCGCGTCACTCCAAGAGCCAACGCCCGATAGCCAACCCGACCAAGGGCGCAGCGTTGCGCCGAACGTGTCACACGCGTTTTCGTCGCCGCCGTCCATTCCGATGTGTAACCAGCGCTGGCGATCGGCGGCGGAACCATGGGTAAACTTCTCGGGGTTGACGCGTCCGCGGACCTCTTGCGCAATACGCGCATTCGAGAGCCAGCACCACGCCGGTCTTCGACCTGAGAGCTGTCGGCGCGATCCGATGCGTCGAACTTCACTACCCACGTCCCATGATCGCGTGCTTGACGGCGAGCACGACTACAGCGCCGACGAAGGCGACAAAGAGGCTCCAGAGGTTGAAGCCATCCACGCCGACAGCGCCGACGAGGTGAAACAGGAACCCGCCGACGACGGCGCCAACCACACCGAGGACAATGTCTATGATCACGCCCGAGCCGGTATGATTCATGGTCTTGCTTGCAAGAAAGCCGGCCACCAAGCCCAAGACGATCCACGCGACGATAGACATTGAGTGCTCCTCTCGTGGGCGTCCGGGACTTCCGGGCACGCTCCACGTTCGAGTGACTTAGCAAGCGTTGAGCCATCGCGATTTCAACTAGGAATCCCCATTCGGTGCACACACCCGTCGTGGTGCTCTGCCACGGTGTGGCGCTTTGGAAGCTAGGACGAAACAGGCAAGAAGACGCGGCCTGCGTGACGTGACGTGGCGAACCGCGCAGCCGCGCACGCACGCGCTTCAGTGCGACAGATCGCTGATGGTGCCGTTCGTGCGTTGGTTGTCGGCTGCGCACGGTGTAACGAAGCTCAACTCATTTGAGCGTCGGGCCGAGCTCGTACTTGATGACCTTCGCTGCGTTGCTCAAGACGAAGAGGTTGCCTTTCGCGCTCACCGCGAGTGATCGCACCGGTGGCGCCTTGGGGATCGTCGCGAGATACGCGCCGCCGGCGTCGAGCGCGTTGAGGCCTTCGTCGCACTCGATGAAGATGTGGCCTTTGCCGTCGACTGCGATCGCTCCCGCGCCCTTGGTGTGGACGTCTTTCTTCGACCCGAAGCGGGTCTTCAGGTTGCCCGTCGCGTCGTACACTTCGATGTTGGCGTCTGCGTACTCGAGAGTGACGTAGACGTTGTTCGCGCCATCCATCGCGAGCGACTTGCCCGACACGTTCTTGATGCGCTTCTTCACTTTGCCGCTTGGCTCGAGCAGCAACAAATCCGTGTCGCCTGCAGCGGAATGGAAACTCGCCATGTTGCCAGTCGGACCGATGGCGAGACCTTGGAACCAGGTCGTGTCGTAGTCGCCTTTGACGGTGCCCTTCGTCTTGCCGTCTGCGCTCGCGAACTCGAGCAGATCACCGGTGCGCGCGACCCACAGCGTGCTCTTGGTGTCGACGACGAGCGACCAGATGTTCTTGTCGCCCGACATCGAGTTCTTGGGCACCTCGATGATCCACTGGAATTTCCCTGACGGATCGAATTTCTGAACACGCGCCGTGTCGTAGTCGGCGACGTAGATGTCCTCGTCCATGTCTACGGTGATCGCGCGCGCGTCGGTGAGTTGTCCCGCGCCGTTGCCCTCATCACCGAAGGAGAGCACCTCTTTCGCGACGTCCGACCCGGAGCTGGCCGTGCTCGGCATCGCGGGCATCGCGGGCATCGCGGGCGTCGTGACGGTCACGGCGATCGGAGGAACGCTCGACGGGCTGCGAAGGCCGAAGAAGGCGAAGGCTCCTCCTCCGCAGACGAGAAGCAGCAACACCGCGCCGACGATCGCGAAGATCATGACCCCACTACCGCCGCCTCCCCCGCTCTGCATCGCAGGGTTCACGGGCGGAGGCTGACCGACGAGGAAGCTCCTCTTGCAATACGAACACGTGATGTTCGGCGCGTCGCCGTCCCACTGACATGGAGCACCGCAGTGCGTACACAGCACCTCGCGAAGAGGAACGTTCATGGGTCAAGACGCTATCATCGCGCCGTGCGCCAGTACCAACGCCTCGTCCTGAAGAGCAACCGTGTTCAGATCCGTTCGAGGACCAGCGTGGGATCGATCGCTTCGCTCACTCACGCTTGAACAGGGCGCGGAGCTCGGTCTTGGCGCGCTCGACGATGCGCCTGCGCGCCGCGGGCAGATTGCGACCGCCGCGGTTCAAGTAGAAGCACAGATAGGACATCGCCGACGCGTAGGGCCGCTCTCGACGGTGGGGACCACGCTCTGCCGCAGCCTTCACGGCGCGCGCGATGCGACGCGGATCTTTGGAGACGAAGGTGCCTGGCGGGACCTTCAACGAATCGCTGATCACGTGTGCGGACCATTGCAGCGGCTTGCGTGTCTTCATGCAAACCACGCAGCACACCGTGTGCCACGAAGCTCTGTCGACAAACCTCGCTCAATCGATGGAAGGCGCACGAACATGCCTGTCCAGGACAGATCGCGGACAGTCTTTGGGACAGACAACGACACCGCAACAGGTGGACATCGCGAGCTACGTGCTCACTCCTGGTGGTGGCTCTGCTCCGCCCATGGGGAACACTCCGAGTCCTTCGAGCTTCAGATCGATCGGCGCCTCTGCGAGCGCCTTCTCGATGGTCTCGGCGATCGCGGGCTCCCACGGCTTGGCTTCGAGGAGCGAGGTCTCGAGTGCGACGAACGCGTTTTGATCGACCCCGATCGCGCTCGCGTCTGGCGTCACGAACAGCACTTGACCTGGGGGCGCACCGAGCGCGCGGAACAGCACGTCTGGCGATACGGCCGGAGTGATGTCGTAGCCCGCGGGGATGTAGAGGCCTGGATGAATCTCGACGAAGAACATCCCAATCGGGATCGACTCGATGCCTGTCGCGCAGCGAACGAACGCGCCACGTGCGGTCATCGCGACGGTCGTGCGCGCGATGGTTTGTCGCGGCAGCACATAGGCGAGGCGGCGCAGGAGCGGCACTTCCTCGGGACCTATCCACGTCGCCGTCACGTTCTTCCAAGGAGACGGCGAAGGCATCACGCGCAGCGGAACGCGAACGGGCTCTGGTTTTCCGGTGGTCTGTGCGCTCGACTCGCCGTCGTGGCCGCGCAGCTCGACGCGGGCGAACGCCCGGAGATCGCCCATCTCCGGAGTACGCGGGAGCGACCAAGGCTCATCGCCGCGACCGCGCAACAACACGAGCCCGTTCGGATCGAACACTGGGCACGCGCGGAGCTGAACGGGGTGGCGATAACCGACCTCGACAGCGACTCCAGGGCCCACGGGCAAGAACGTCGTGATGCCCGGAGTGGCGTGCATCAACGGCCGCATGCGCAGCGGAAGATCGGGGATGCGCATGATGTAGCGGCGCACGAGCCCTTCATCGAAGGAGCTCGCCGGTGGCCACTCACCGACCGCGACCTCACCGTCGACGCGTGATCGGACGAAGTAGTGCACGAGCGCGGGACCAAGGCCTTGCTCGGCGACGATGATGCGCAGGCCGGCTTCGTTGGCGGTCGACGGGTCAACGTGCGGCATCAAGCGCAGCAAGAGCGCGCGGAGGTCTAGCGATTTCTCCACGTCGTACGCTTGCGTGAATTTGTCGTGATAGAGCGCGAGCGCCGCGTCGGTCGCGATGAGCTGCGTGGCGTCGTAGCCAAACGGCGCGCCCGCGTCGCGGTATTGAACGAAGTGACGGCTCGTACCCGTGAACGTGAAGCCGCCGACGAGGCGCGCGGTCTCGGACATGCGGTCCATGCGATCGCTCGACTCTGCGGCGAACTGGAGAGTCATCTCGCGCGTGCCGAGCTTGCTTCGCACGACATGGATCTCGAGGCTGGGCATCAGGTCTTCGAGCGAGTGCTCCCGTGTGTACACGCTGAGCAGCGCGTCGAGCCGATCGATGGAGGGCATCAAAATGAGCCCTTTTTGGCCGAGCGCGACGCCCTTCGCCTCGAGCCCCAGCCCTGGCGTGCGGAGGCGCGTCTGGTGCAGCGCGATGCGGTCGAGCATGCAGCGAGCATAACGCATGGACCACTGCAGGTTCATGATTGCGTTCGCCCTTCGGGCTCACTTCTCACGTCAAACGGCTCAAGTCCGTCGCCCTTGCGGGCTTTGGACTTGGCACGGCATGTTCATGCACGTTTCGTTTGGCGACAGAAACACTCGAGACCGCGCGAGGTTTCTCTTGGCAACGGCACTGGTCGAGGTCAGTAGTGGTGGTGATGGCGAAGTATCAGTCTCTCCTCTTGCCCTGGTTGGTGGCGGTGTTCGCTGGCTGCGCGACCTCGGCCGTGTCGAGTGGCGACGCAGGACCGAACAACGGAGACGCGGGCGGGGCTTGCACGCCCTGCGTCATCGACACCGACTGCGCTGGCAACGTCTGCGCGCAGTTCGCTGGCGACGTGTTCTGCGCCAAGGCTTGTCCCAACGGACAGAGTGACTGTGTGGGAGACACCACTTGCATCGGAGTGACCTCCGTCACAGGCGATCCCGTCAACGTCTGCGAGCCCAACGGAAACGTGTGCGGCAGCACGCCGGACGCCGGACCACCGCCGAACAATTGCCCGGGTCTCGCCTCGCCAACCACTCCTGCGTCGTGCACGTCATGCGCGAAGAACGCGCCCAACTGTCAGCCCAACGGCTGTTATGGCGGTTGGTGGTGCAACACGCAGCTCAACAAGTGCCAGGCACCACCGAACAACTGCGGCACGCCAGACGGCGGATCCGTCGACGCGGGCGGACCTATCACCTCGAAGATCGGCGTCAACGGCGGCACGGAGTCTCGCCTCTATTTCGCGATCGTCGGAGACACGCGGCCTGCCCTGCCTGATCAGACGAGCGGTTACCCGACGGCGATCATCAACAAGATCTTCTCCGACGTGACCGCGCTCAGTCCGATGCCGCCGTTCATCGTCGCGACTGGCGACTATCAATTCGCTTCGGCGTTCAGCGGCAGCGAGGCAAGCAAGCAGTTCGCGCTCTACGCAGCCGCTTCTCAGCCGTATCGCACGGCTGGCGGGATCGAGTTCCCTGCGATGGGCAACCACGAGTGCACGGGCGCGGTGACCTCCAACTGCGGCCCAGGCAATCAGTACCCATCGACCAACAACTACGCTGCGTTCAAGAGCACGCTGCTCGCGCCCATCCAGAAGGCAGACCCCTACTACGTCATCAATGTCGCCGCAGACGACAACTCGTGGACCGCCAAGTTCGTCTTCATCGCGGCCAACGCGTGGAGCGCGACGCAGTCGAGTTGGCTGGACACCACGCTGTCTGCGGCGACGACGTACACGTTCATCCTCCGCCACGAGTCGGCGAGCGCCAACACCGCGCCCGGAGTCACGCCGAGCGAGGCAACCATGGCCAAGTACCCCTACACGCTCGCGATCGTCGGTCACACGCACACGTACTACCGCCCTCAAGTCAAAGAGGTGATCTTCGGCAACGGCGGGGCGCCGCTGACGAGCGGCAACTATGGCTTCGGGCTCGTCACGCAGCGCGCAGACAAGTCGATCCAGATCGACGAGATCGACATGACGACAGGCAACGCTGATCCGAAGTTCCGCTTCGCGCTCCACCCTGATGGCACACCGTCTCCGTAGCGCACTGTTCGTCGCGGGAGCGCTCGCGTGCATCTCTGGCGCGGGGTGGGCGTTGCTCGGCTCATCGCAGCGAGTGAGCACCGCGGAGGCGAGCTCAGGCCCGTTGTCGCAGCCTCGCGAAGCGGCGGTGATGCACATCGCTCGCACGACGGGGATCGCGCTCGACGGAGACTTCGACGACCCAGGTTGGAGCAAAGGTCAAAAGACCGGCCCTTTCGTCGACGAGCTCGGTGCGCCCGCGCGACCCTACACAGACGCGCGCGTCGCGTGGGGGGATGGTTTCCTGTACGTGGGCTTCTACATGGCCGACGAGAACATCCTCACGAACGTCGATCGCGCGGACGGCCCGCTGTGGCTCGCCGACGACGTGCACCTCGCGCTCATCGTAGGCGATCAGGAGTACTCGATCGACGCGGCGCCGAATGGCACCATCACTGACGGCCTGCGCATCAAGGGCGGCGCGACGGACTACTCCTGGTCGAGCGGAGCCAAGGTCGCGACAGAGATGGACGGCACGCTCAACGACACGAGCGACAATGACGAAGAGTGGCTCATCGAGCTCGCCATCCCGCTGAAGAACCTCGGGCTCGATGGCAAATCCGGCGAGTCCATGGGCGTGCGAATGCGGCGGTGCGACAAGAGCAAGGGTGGCGTTCGCACGTGCGCCAACGCCGAGCCGACCCGCATTCAGCTGGACTGAGACGCCACTTGCGCGAAACGGCGCCGCGTTGTCCACTGGTGAACGGTGCCGATCGAGCTGACAACCGGAGCTATCCTCGGAGGTCGCTACCGCCTGGATCGCATGATCGGCGAGGGCGGAATGGGCGTCGTGTGGTCCGCGATGCACGTGGTCACGCGCAAGCCGGTGGCGCTGAAGCTCTTGCTGCCGTCTGGAGACCTCGACTGGCGCCTTGTGCAGCGGTTCCTGCGCGAGGCGCGCGCCGATGTGCAGTGCAACATCCGAACATCGTCGTGATCCACGACGTCCTCGAGCTGGACGATTCGACTCCGATGATGGTGATGGAGCTGCTCGAGGGCGAGTCGCTCGGGGGTCGCCTCGATCGCGAGCCACTCCTGCCGATTGGGGAGCTCGCTCGGATCCTGCTGCCAGTGGTCTCGGCGGTCGGCACGGCGCACGCGAGCGGGATCGTCCACCGCGATCTGAAGCCAGACAACATCTTCCTCTCGCGAACGCCGGATGGGCCGGTCGTCAAGGTGCTCGACTTCGGCATCGCCAAGCTCGCGCCTACCGACAACGACGGCGCGAACACTGGAGGGCTCACGGGATCCGGCGCGATGCTCGGAACGCCCTATTACATGGCCCCGGAGCAGATCTTCGGCGAGAGGGACATCGACTACCGCGCTGACGTTTGGTCGCTCGGCATCATCATGTTCGAGTGCCTTGCGGGGGCGCGCCCGACCCAGGCCGACAACATCGGACAGATCTTGAAGATCGTGACCACGGACAAAGTCCCGAAGCTCGCGAACGTGGTGCCGGACCTCCCGCAAGACGTCACGGCGCTCGTCGTTCGCATGCTGTCTCGGGATCGCGAAGGTCGGCCGACCTTGCACGTCGTGCGCGAGCTGCTGTCGCACTACTCGGACGTGTCCGTGCGCTCGTTCAACGAGCCGGTCGCGCCGCGGATCTCGAGGACGTCGCTTCCACCCGCAGACGCGAGCGACTCGCATCGAATCCTCGTGCGCACCGGCGATCCCGTCAATCCGATGGGAGCGACACACGCAGTGGACCCTGCGCTCTCCGCGTCGATGATGAAGTATGGCGTCGCGACTCTCTCCGCGACGACGAAGGAGACGCCGCCGAAGACGCGACGGAGCGTGATGATCGCGTTGATCGCAGCGGGTGTGGTTGCTGCGGGTGTCGTGGCTGCGATCGTCGTTCC
>JANYHY010000613.1 GCA_025362165.1 Myxococcales bacterium
CGCGCGCGGTCGGCGTGGTCCCAGGCCGATTTCGACGTCGCCGCCACTGCCTACCAAGAGGCGCTCGATCATGGCGGACTCACGCGCCAAGAGACGGTCGAGTGCTACTCGCACCTCGGCGCAGCGCGCTACATCATCGGGCGCAAGGCGGAGGCAGCCCCAGCGTTTCGCATCGCTGCGGCGATCGACCCGCAGTTCGTCGTCCCTCCCGAAGCGGGGAAGAAGGCTGCGGCGATCGCCGAGAAGGAGCGCAAGCAGACGCTCTCACTCAAGCTCGATCTGACGAGCCCGGTGAAGGTGGAGCCCAACACCGCGTTCACCGTTGGCGCGACAGTGGAGAGCGCGCAGCTCTCGTTGATCTCGCGGATCGGCCTCTTGGTGCGCAACGCGGCCACGTCGAAGGAGTATCGCTTCGAGGAGCAGCCGCGCGCGGACGTCCAATTTCACGTGCCGGCATCCTTCACAACCGCTGGCGCGACGCTCGACGTCTCCGTCCGCGCGCTCGATGCGCACGACAACGAGCTCGCCGAACAAGCGACGCGCGTGATCGTCGGAGCCGCGCCAGCGCTCGCACACGACGACGGTCCGCGACCGAGCGGAGGTTTCTGGAAGACACCTTGGCCCTACCTGATTGGCAGCGCGTTGCTTGCCGCAGGTGGCGGGGTTGGGCTCTACTTCGCGCTCAGGCCGCCGAGCGAGGTCAACGTGGGCGCGCCGCGAGTGCAGGCCAACTAGCGATGCAACAAGGGCAGAAACCAAACCCCACGCAGCAAGGCGCCAGCCAATCGCAGTCTGGCATTGGGACCTATTTCCTCGGTCGCTATCGCGTCGTCGACGAGATCGGCATCGGGGGCATGGCCAGCGTGCACCTCGCGCGCATGGACGGACCAGGCGGCTTTCAGAAGTGGATCGCGATCAAGCGCATTCATGCCCACCTCGTCGAGGACGAGACGTTCATCCAAATGTTCTTGGATGAAGCCCGCGTCGCCGCGCGAATCTCGCACCCGAACGTCGCGACCGTGTTCGAGCTAGGCAAGCACGAGGACACGTATTGGATCGCGATGGAGTATCTCCACGGCGAGCCGCTACGCGAGCTGATGCGTCGCACCGAGGAGCTCGGCGGCACGATGCCTCCAGAGATCGCGTGCCGTGTGATCGCGGACGCCGCCGAAGGCTTGCACGCTGCGCACGAGCTGCTCGGCAAGAACGGTGAGAAGCTCAACCTCGTCCACCGCGACGTGACGCCGCACAACCTGTTCGTCACCTATGACGGCAACACGAAGGTCGTCGACTTCGGCATCGCCAAGTTCAGTTCGCGTATGGCGAGCACGCGCGCGGGCACGCTCAAGGGCAAGCTCGCGTACATGTCGCCCGAGCAGGTCGCAGGCGAGCAGATTGATCGTCGCACGGACGTGTTCGCGCTTGGAGTCGTGCTGTGGGAGCTCACCACGGGACAGCGTCTTTTCCGCATGGAAAGCGATCTCGACACGCTCGCGAAGGTCCAAGAGTGCAACGTGCCGCGGCCGAGCACGTTGGTGCGCGGGTATCCGCTCGACCTCGAGAAGATCGTGATGAAGGCGCTCGCGAAGAACCGAGGCGAGCGCTTCAAGACCGCTCGAGAGTTCTCGCGCGCACTGCAGTCGCTCTTGATGAAGCGCGGGCTGTTCATCGCGAGCGACGAGGTCGCCTCGTACACACAGTCGATCTTCCAAGACCGCATCCAAAAGCGCGAGGCGCACCTGCGCTGGGCGGCAGAGGTCACGCAGACCATCAGCCTCGATCAGCTCGAGAAAGCCGGCGGAGGTGCGACACAAGAGCCTTCGCTGCAGTCGTACAAATCCGAGGTGCAGCCTGCGCAGAAGCCGGCGCCAGCACCCGTCGCGCGTGGTGGCCCACTGCCGGCACCGCGGCCCGCTGCGGGAATGCCCGCGATGCCAAGTCCCGATCTCTCTCAAACGGGTGAAACTGCCGCCGTACGAGGCTCGATCCCGAGCGCAGCGCGCCCATCCACGCCGCACGACGAACAAGACGAGACCGACGACGGACCGACGATCATGTCTGCGGCGCCCGAGGTCGAGGACGACTTCGACGACAGCGACGCGACGGTCGTCAAGGTCGCGGATGCTCCTCGCGCGTCCGCACCTACGCCAGCTGCCGGAAGGCGTGCAGCGCCAGAGGCCCCACACTCGCAGCCACAAACCGCGGTCGCCGTGCCCCCTCGGGCGCTGCCGTCGCGCAACGCCGATCACGCTCCGCTCCCAGCCATCATGGTCGAGCACGCGGCTCCGTCGCAGCAAGCGCGTGCGCCAGGTCCGGGGCTCAACACGACGCTGGCGATGCCGTCGCGACCGAGCGCGCAGCCGCCGCTGCCTTTCCCGTTTCCGGGGCAGCAACAACAACAGCAACAACAATACCAACAGCAGCAACAACAGCAGTATCAGCCCATCGCGCAGCCCCCGTTGCCGATGCCGTTCCCCTCCCAGGCGCAAGCTCCTCTGCCGCGGCCCGAACAGCGCACGGTGGAGATGCGCGCGATCAAGAAGGGCGTCCCGATTTGGGCCGTGGCGATGCTCTCTGGCGCCGCTGCGCTGATCCTCTTGAGCGTCGTGTACATCGTCGCGGTGCCGGGAAAGAAGGCGACTCCCACCATCGCGCCCGCCGGATCGGGATCGAGCCGCGCCCCGTTCAGCGCAGCGCGCGCAAAGTTCGATGAAGCGATCGCGCCGACGTCGCTCATCACCACCACGCCCTCGGGCTCCGCCTCTGCGAGCGCGAGCGCGCCGCCGATCGACACGACAGCGCTCGTCGCGCCTGTCGCGAGCGCGGTGCCTAGTGTGGTTGTTCTTGCCAACAACACACCGCCCACCCTGCCTGCGCAGCCCGTCTTCAACAACGCTCCGACCAACACCGCCGCAACGACTGGCGGACCGAAGCCGCTGCCGTTGCCTCTGCCCGCGTCTCCGTACGGAAACCCAACTCCCACCAACGGCAAGATCGCGACGGGTCAGCTCACGGTGATCTGCAAACCAAGCTGCGACACGATCCTCGACGGGACGACCTCGCTGACGACCCCGGTGTTCAAGAAGTCGCTCCCGGTAGGGCAACATCGACTGCGATTGGTGTCCAATGGCATCATGAAGACGATCACCGTGATGATCCTCGCGGATCAAGTCGACGTAGAGACCGTGTCGATGACGCCATGACAGCGTCGAGCACGGCGGTTGCTCGAGCCCATGCTGTCCGACTCTTCGCGCTCGTCTTCGGGATCGTCGGCGCACAAGCGTGCGCGACGCCGAGCGTTCAGTTCGAGGTCGATCTTCCGCGAGCGATCAGCGCAGAGGTGAAATGGGTGGAGGTCGGGGCGTTCGCGGGGCGATGCCCGACGGGCGAACAGCTCTTGGGTGGACTGCCCCAGGTCGGCGCTTCCAAGCGCGTCGCGTTCGCGGCCGGTTCGCCAGCTCCGTCGATCGGCGCGCTCGGATCGGGATCGTATGGATTCGCTGCGGTAGGGAGAGGCGCTGACTGCGGCGTGCTCAGCGCGGGCTGCACCGTCGTCGACGTCACGACCGCTCGCGACGTGCACGTCGTGACTCAAGCGGTCGCCGCTAACCCCGCGACTGCGTGCTCGAGCGGCTCGGTGTGCAACGACGCGCGGTGCGTGCCTCCTGTCGGCGTCGACGATCCTTCGTTTGGCGCCAACTGCTCGATGCAGCTCGTGGGAGCAGGGCCATTTGCGAACGCGCTCGAGCTCGACTCTTTGCAAGTGAGCATGCCCGCGGTGATCCCTGCAGGCGACGGCTTCGTCATCGGCTACACGGAGTTCTCGCAGCTCGATGGCACCATGCAGTTGACGTTGCTGCCGATCAGTCAGGACGGCGCTGCGCTGCCTCCACCGCCACCGGAGGCGATCACCGGTCACTGCAAGGGAGCGTTCGGAGATGACGCCACGGCGCTCGCGCCAGGCCTCGGTGTCGTGTCGCGCCCGCCTTGCGCCACCAAGAGCGGCGTGGACCTATTCCCGTTGTCTGCTGCGGGAGCTGCGACCGCGCGCAACATCGTCCTCGCGCCGCAACCGCCCGGTCCCAACATGTTGCTCTCCACGCGCGCGCTCGCATCTGTGAACGCGAACCTCTGGATCCTCGCGCTGCGCGTCGACGGCACGAGCGCGATCGAGCTCTCCAACGGTGTGACAGTGTCCGCGTCGAAGTCGTTTGGAAAGCCCGGCGACACTGGTGTTCACGTGGCGCGCTCGTCAGGCGTGCAGATCGTCTCGGTCGATGGACCGGGCGTCAACCTCGGAGACGCGGGCGTCCCCTCGGGCGCGCAATCGCGCGTGCACCTCACCGCCAGCATGGGTGATCCGATCGGGCTCACGACTCCCGACGATCAGCTCCCCGCCAACCTCAGCGCGGTCGCTGCGCTCGGCACGCGCGCGTTCGTGATCACGGACGGTGGTGGCAAGAGCACCGATCTCGTCACGCGCGCCTACGACTTCGGCGCGAAGGGCGCACCGCTCGATCTCGGGTTTGGTCTCTCCAACGGCACGGGCGCGGTACTCTCAATCGACGCGATCGGAGGCTCCGATCGACTCTTCGTCACAGCGGCCCGCGCTCGCGCGATCGTGATCGAGGTGCTCGATCGTGCGACGAGCTCCACACCAGCGTTCTTGCGCGAGGTTGTGTTGGCGGACGATCTTCGAATCCCTCAAGCGTACGTGGACGGTTCGGTCTCTGTGGCTGTCACCAAGACGCGCGTCGCGGTGGCTTGGTCCAATCGTCGCGGGCTCTTGCCGTTCGGAGAGCCTTCTGGTGGGTACGCGGTGTTCGCGTGTCGGTGAAGCACAAGCGTCGCCTCCCTGAAGTGCGCTTGCTCTACGCGGGCGCCGGCAATTTCACCGTGGTCCTCGCGCGCAACAACGAGAGGCTCACAGCGGTCGAGCTGGACAGCGCATCCTGCGAGGCCTCTCGACGCAACCTCAAGCGACGCGATCTCACCGCGACCGTTCGCGCGGCAGACGCAGCGAGCCAGGACATCGCCAAGAACGTGGACGTCGTCGTGCTCGACCCACCCCGGTCCGGCGCTGCCAACATCGCCGCCGCTCTCGCCGCGACCACTCACGTCAAGCGCGTCGTCTATGTCTCCTACGACACACGAACACTCGCGCGCGATCTGGAAACGCTCGCACCGCGCCTCGCGTTCGAGCGCGCGACGGTGTTCGAGATGTTCCCGCACACGAGCCACTCCGAGACGATGGTCGTGTTGACGAGGCGAAGAAAATGAGGACGCCTGTCGACGACGTGCTGCGCGGAGAGGCGCGCCGCTTTCTGCTCTTGTTCCGCTGCGACGACTGCGTTCACTTCGACGCCGAGCGGGCCGAGTGCGTTCATGGGTACCCCACGGATGCCCACAGAAAGAGCCTCGAAGACGACTTCATCGTGTTCTGCAAGGAGTTCGACGCGGGGCCATGACGAGCTCGCACCCGCCGACATTGCTCACGCTCGCGCGCGCCGCGCTCACCAAAGAGATCGGCCTACAGCGCGGGCAGCGCGTGCTCGTCGCGGTGAGTGGCGGACCAGACTCGATGGCGCTCTTGCACGTGATGGCTTCGCTGCGCGCGCGGTTAGGGCACGAGGTGGTCGCGCACGGTGTCGATCACGGCCTGAGAGAGGGCGCCGCGGCGGAGTTGGATCTGGCCGAGTCGCTCGCCACGGATCTGCTCGTCCCGTTCTTGCGCACGACCGTGAGCGTCTCACCAGGGGGAAATCTGCAGGCGCGCGCGCGCTCGGCGAGGTTCGAAGCGCTCCGCCGCCACGCGTCTCAGGCGTCGTGCGAGCTGATCGCCACAGCTCATCACGCCGATGATCGCGCAGAGACGCTGCTCTTGAGGCTCTTGCGCGGCGCAGGTCCGTCGGGTCTTGCGGTCCTGCCTGCCCGAGATGGCGATCTCATCCGGCCGTTCTTGCGCGCGCGAAAGTCAGCCGTGCTCGCGCACCTCGAGCGTCATGGCGTCCCCTTCGCGAACGATCCGTCGAACACCTCTCCACGCTTCATGCGGACGCGCGTGCGGCTGGAGCTCATGCCTCTCTTGTCGTCCTTGAGCCCGAGCATCGTCGAGCATCTCTGCGCGCTCGCGGATCAGCTCGCTCGAGGCCGCGCCGGCAGCCCAGCCCTCGCCATCCCCCGGGCGACGCAACGCGCGCTGCTGGAGATCATCCAAACCCGGACCGGCGAAGCGTGGCTCCCCGGAGGACTGATCGCACGCCCAGCATCACGACCCGTCATTAAGAAACATGAACGAGCACCTCGCCGACGCAATCACCAAACAGGCTGAACCTCGCCGGATCCAGCACATCCAACAATGTCACGGAGTGTTGGGTGTCGGGTGGTACCCTCGTCATTTCGATGGTAAGTGCTTAGAACTAGCACCAAGGTCAACTCTCTCTGATGTCGTCACTCCACCGTTCACCGCTCTCGAGGTTCTGAAGTGAAGCAATCGCACAAGACGCTGCTGCTCTGGGTCCTGCTGATCCTGATGTTCTTGGCGATCTGGTCCTTCTTGCAACCTACACCGAAGAGCAGCTCAGCTCCGTTCAGCAAGTTCCTGGCGGACGTGCACTCGGGTCAGGTCGACGAGATCGACATCAAGCTCGGGCCGAGCGGCGAATACAGCTACCACGTCAAGCCGAGCGGCACGGACAAGGGCGGCCAGCACGAGACCGTCGGTCCGATCGCGGATGACGCGCTCCTCAACACGCTCAAGCCGGAGAAGGCGGATGTCCCCCCGCCGACGATCAAGTTCGAGAAAGAGGACAGCTCGCCGTTTTGGTCGAGCACGCTCATCACGCTGCTGCCGATGCTCTTCATCGCGGTGATGTTCTTCCTGTTCATGCGTCAGCTCCAAGCGGGCGGCGGCAAGGCGATGAGCTTCGGCAAGGCCAAGGCGCGCATGCTCTCGGACAGCGCCAACAAGGTCACGTTCGCAGACGTCGCGGGCGCCGAAGAGGCGAAGGACGAGGTCGAAGAGATCATCGCCTTCTTGAAGGACCCGAAGAAGTTTCAACGCCTCGGTGGTCGCATCCCCAAGGGCGTGTTGATGATCGGCCCTCCGGGTACGGGCAAGACACTGCTCGCCCGCGCCATCGCCGGTGAAGCAGGCGTGCCGTTCTTCAGCATCTCAGGCTCGGACTTCGTCGAGATGTTCGTCGGCGTCGGCGCGAGCCGCGTTCGCGACTTGTTCGAGCAGGGAAAGAAGCACGCGCCCTGCATCATCTTCATCGACGAGATCGACGCTGTCGGTCGTCATCGCGGCGCAGGCCTCGGCGGCGGACATGACGAGCGCGAGCAGACGTTGAACCAATTGCTCGTCGAGATGGACGGCTTCGAGTCCAACGAAGGCGTCATCATCATCGCGGCGACCAACCGCCCCGACGTGCTCGATCCGGCCATTTTGCGCCCCGGCCGCTTCGATCGTCGCGTGACGATCACGCGCCCCGACGTGCGCGGGCGTGAGGCGATCCTCCGCGTGCACAGCAAGAAGACCCCGCTCGCGCCAGACGTCGACCTCGAGATCATCGCGCGCGGCACTCCTGGTTTCGCGGGCGCTGACTTGGAGAACCTCGTCAACGAGGCCGCGTTGCTGGCTGCGCGCCAAGACAAAGACGCTCTCTGGATGAGCGACTTCGAGATGGCCAAAGACAAGGTCATGATGGGCGCAGAGCGCCGCTCGATGGTGATGAGCGACGCAGAGAAGTGGAACACTGCCGTCCACGAAGCCGGTCACGCGGTCATCATGATGACCAACACCGAGCACGACCCGGTGCACAAGGTCACGATCATCCCGCGCGGCCCCGCGCTCGGTCTCACGATGGCGCTCCCAAGGGGCGACATCCTCGGCCGCAGCAAAGAGCAGCTCGAGGCGAAGGTCCAAAGCTACTTGGGCGGTCGCATCGCAGAAGAGATCTTCTTCGGCAAGCTCACGACGGGCGCCTCCAGCGACATCCGCGGCCTGACGGACATCGCCCGCGCGATGGTCTGTGAGTACGGAATGAGCAACCTGGGACCGCTCGCATACGGCGGCGAAGAGGGCTCGATCTTCCTAGGCAAGGACTACAACTCGCGCAGCAAGGACTACTCGGAAGCGACCGCGCGCGAGATCGACCAAGAGGTCCGCCGCATCATCGACGAGCAGTACGCGAAGGTGCGCGAGCTCCTCGCCAAAGAGAAAGACAAGGTCGAGGTCATCGCCAAGGCTCTGCTCGAGCGAGAGACCCTGGACGAGCCCGATCTCAAGATGCTTTGGGATGGTCAGACCCTGCCGGACAAGCCGAGGATTCACATCCCGACGTACGCAGAGAAGGACAGGCAGAAGAAGGAGCGCAAGGTCGCTTCCATCTTCGGCGGCACCCCAAAGCCCGCCCCAGGCTGAAGCTCCTCGAGCCCTGTCGTGTGGAGGCCGCGATTCCTAGAGGGATCGCGGCTTTCCCGTTTAACCAACAAACTTTGTCATCCTGAGGCGGAGCCGAAGGACCCCACACAGGCAAACTCGGTTTAGTTCGTGGAGTCCCTTTCACCCTCTCGCCTTTCACCAAAGTTTGTCATCCTGAGGCGGAGCCGAAGGACCCCACACGGGCAAACTCGGTTTAGTTCGTGAAAGGTGAAAGGCGAGAAAGGTGAAAGGTGAAAGGGGCTACGGCGGGTCAACGCCGGAGGAGCCCAGAGAGGAGAGCGACGAGGCGTGCGGCGAGCGCCGTGCAGTGCGCGAGTGCGGCGGTGTCGACTGCGCCGAGATCGTTCGCGAGCTCTACTGCGGCGATGGCTTCGACGGCTTCACCGCGCGCGATGGCGAAAGCTCGCGCTTTGTCCGCGCGTGTGACGCGTCCTGCGGCTTCTGCGATGTTGAGACACGTGCTCTTTGCCGAGCGGGTTGCTTCGTCTCGGAGCTTGGAGTCCGTAATGTTCGCGTCTCTGACCGCGAGCAGAAATTCGCGGGCCACTTGGTACGCGACGAGATTGTGATGGGGTAGGCGGGCAGTCGTGGTCGGGGTGGTCATGCCCTTTCACCGCGCAGGGCCCGTGACGGCGCCGAGGATGATGTCGGAGGGATCGCGATCACCGGCGTTGGCGCGGGGCGTGCGCGTCTCGGCGTGACCACCCCG
>JANYHY010000669.1 GCA_025362165.1 Myxococcales bacterium
TTCTATGCGCACGCCGATCTCGTGCAGCCCCACTCGCGCATCCACGCGTTCCAGGACGTGATCAACAACACTGGCGGCGTCGAGATCCTCAACCAGTCGGACGCTTCTTCGTGGCACGGGATGATGTCGACCGTCGTGGCCGCGGGAAACGGCGCGCTCTCTGGCGGCCGCTTCAAGGGGCTCGCGCCAGACCTAGGCCTCGTGTTGGTGAGGGCGGGCACGCTCTCGCGCGTGCATCACGACGACATCGCGCGCGCGATCGAGTGGGTGCTCGTCAACCGCGCCCGCTACGACATTCGCGTGCTCAACATCTCGTGCGGTGGCGACTACGAGGCGAGCTACTTGGATGATCCGATGAGCCGCTTCGCCGAGGCGTGCGTGCGCGCTGGGATCGTCGTCGTCGCGGCGGTCGGAAACGCTGGTCACAGACCTGGGTACGTCGTGCCGCCCGCGAGCGTTCCCGCGGTCATCAGCGTGGGTGGGCTCGACGACGAGGGCAACCCGCACCTCGGACGCATCATGCCGTATCGCTCCAGTTATGGTCCGACGATCGACGGGATCCAGAAGCCGGAGATCATCACGCTCGCCGATTGGATCCCCGCGCCGATTCTTCCGGAGACGCCCACGCACAAGCAGGCGCTCTTGCTCCGTCGCCTCGAGCAGGCCAAGGACGACGAGCTCCGTGCGATCGTCGATGAGAACCCTGGCGTGTTCGCGCCGCTCGATCACGCCAAGCGCCAGCCGGCGTACTTGATGCGTCAAGTGATCGCGGCGGCGCTGCATGACGAGAAGGTGATCCACGATCACTACAAGATGGTGGACGGCACCAGCTTCTCGGCGCCGATCGTCACGAGCGTCGTCGCGCAGATGCTCGAGGCGAACCCCACGCTCAAGCCCGCACAGGTCAAGCGCATCTTGGTGCAGACGGCCAAGCGCGTTCCCAACATCGAGTTCGACCGCCAAGGATGGGGCGCGATCCAGCCTAAAGCCGCCGTAGAACGCGCGCTCGAGCTGCGCTGATCGGCCGCACGATCCGTCTCAGTGATACCGCCGCGCCGGAGGCGATGTCGATACAACTCACCGGGCTCGATGGCCGTGGGATCGCCCAGAGCGTGTCCGCATTCGCGACGAAATCATCCGGATGCGTGAGGTAGTCCGCCGCGAGCAGACATAGCGCGCGATCCGCCAGTCGCATTCGCGGCTCGTCCAGCGCAACGAAACCGTGACCACCGAACGCGTCGTGCACGGGGATCACTTTCACGAGCTCCGGGAGCAGCTCGACGAGCTCGTCCACTCCGAGGCGCGACGCGTCCACGGCGGCACGCACGACGTCTTGGGACATCGACACGAGATCGTGGATGTTCATGGGCGTCGTGTGATGCGGGGTCGGAGGTGAGCTCGGTTGACTCCGCATGTGGCGAGGACCAAACGACGTCGCTACATGGTAGGGCCCACCGAGCCACTCAGCGAGCGCGTGCTTGTCTGGCTCGAGCGTCAAGAATGCGCGCAAGGCCACACGAGCTGTGTCCGCCGCGTCATGAACGGTCACGTGATCGCGCAGGGCAAGAGACGGTCTTCGCAACATGCAACTTCCTCTTGCAACGCTTGGGCCGAAGCGGCCTACCACCTCTCACTGAAGCGCCACGAGTCCAGGCAATCTGATGCGCACTTCATGGCGCTTCGGCGAAGCAAGGTCGCCACAGTGTGCTCTTGCTCGCACACCTGGTGGAGAGCTTGGCAATGACGAGCACGATCGCCACGACGAGCAGCAGGTGCGCGCCCATCGGCATACAAGTCACTGTCCTTTGTCGCCCGCCTTGTGCTCGATCTTGGTCGCTGTCTCTTTGGCGCTGTGGAAGACCTCCTGAGCCTTCTCTTGAACGGCGTGCACGGCCTTCGTGGCGATCTCTGCGATGCCGTGAACGGTCTTTTCAGCGGTCTCCTCCACGCGATCCGCTCCCTTGCGAACTGCGTCACCGAGGCTGTTTTTGGCGTGAGCGGCCTCGTCAGCGACCTCTCTGATCTTGTCTTGCACCTTGGCGGCAGCCGCTTTCGCCTTGTCCGCCACATCGTGCATCTTGGTGTTGGGTTCCTCGGAGTTTGTGTTCTTGGTGCTGGGGTTTTTGTGATTGTTCATGCAGGCGAGAGCAGCACGAAGCATTCCATTTCCTGTTGAGCTCGGCGCAAGGCACTCGATCACGTGTTTTCCGCGAGGCTTGTAGCTGAGCTCACGTGACGAGAGCTGTGCGTCAGCTGCACGATCGCCACACGCGACTCGGCTCCGCGGACCCGCTATCGTTCGGGCATGGCGCGCGCTGTCCTCGTGATCGCCGACATCGGCGGCTACACCAAGTTCATGCGTGTGCACCGCGTCAACCTCGCGCACGCGCAATATGTCATCGCGCAGCTCCTCGAAGCGGTGATCGATGGCGCAGGACGCAAGCTCGAGCTCGCGAAGCTCGAGGGAGACGCCGCGTTCTTTTACGCGAAGCTCCCCGACAGCGGCGATCCGCAGCTCGATCCCTACGCACGCGCGATCACAGACATACGCCGCGAGTTCGTGCGCAAGCGCGAAGAGCTCACGCTGGACCGCGTCTGCAATTGCGACGGCTGCGTGCAGGTCGGCGCGCTACGCCTCAAGTTCGTCGCTCATGTTGGTGAGGTCGCCTTCCAGAAGGTGAAGCACTACACCGAGCTCGCCGGCGTGGACGTCATCATCGTTCATCGACTGTTGAAGAATGGCGTGCCTGCCCCCGAGTATGTGCTCGCCAGCGACGCCGCGCACAAGCACCTCCCCGAGGATATTCGTTCGCTGATGAGCTCGCTCGAAGAGGAGCTGGAAGGGATTGGGCGAGCGACCGTACACTTCGTCGACCTCGAGAAGCTCGCGATCGACAAGCCCGAGGTGTTCCGCTCCTCGTGGTTCGGTCGTGTGTGGGGATGGATCAAAATGACGTGGCGCTCAGTGCCTTACTTCATTGGCGCGAAGACCTCGTGTGAAGGCTTTCGTAACTTCGCTCCCGAAGAGACCTCACCAGCGCTGCCCGCCCAGCCCGAGCCCGAACCCTAGATGAACTGTGTTTAGAGCTGAGGCCGAGTCGTCGAAGACGGTGACAGCGGGACTGAGGGCCAGCCGCTGCCGTCCCATACGACGCGGTCGACCAGCGTGTCGCGACCGCAGAATGGCCCGTTGACGCAGCCAGATTTCCACGCGTGATAGATCATCGCCGTCTCACCGACGGGCGTATCTACGACCGAGCAGTGCCCAGGGCCGACCCATGCGTTGCCCGAAGTGGCCAATATGGGATTACCGAATTTGGTCATTGCCGCTAATGGGGAGTTGCCGCGCGCCACTCCGACTGCATAGCTCGCGTTCGCGTAGAAGCCGCCGCTGTAGAAGAGGAAGAACTCGCCCGCATGCTCGACCATGAAGGGCCCCTCGGTCACGGTGCCCTCCCATCCGAGATCATTGGTGATGAGCGTCGCGCGATTGCCAACTAGAGACAAGCCATCCGGCGCGAGCTGCTGGGAGTGGATGGGCGTGGGCTTGCTCTTCGCGTTGCCGTCTTCCTTCCAGAGCACATAAGGGATCTTCGCTGAAGAGGTGAATTCGCTCGCGTCGATCAATCCCATATTGGGATCGTGGATGAGCGGCGCACCCAAATCAGTATAGGGGCCGAGCGCGGAGTTGGCAGACGCAGCGCCCACGCTCAACACACCGTCTGTGTGGCGGGCCGAGAAATAAGCCACGAAATGCGTGCCGACATGGTGAATCTCGGGCGCCCAAAAGTCAGCCACCGCCCAACTAGGGTGTTTGCCTGCGGGGAACACATGGCCCGCTAATGCCCAATTGACCAAGTTGGTCGAGGTGTAGATCGGTAGTGCGTCTGCTGCGTTCCCGGAGGTGCATGTGAGTACCCACTGGTTTCCGTCGCGCGTGACTCCAGGATCTGGGCAGTCCGTGGGGATGACAGGGTTGGTATAGAGCCCGCCGCATTGCGTATAGCGAAACGACAGCGGGCACGCGCCGGGGTTGAAGTGCGGCTGCCACCCGTTCGAGAGATCCGCGTAGATCGCGCCGTGACAGATTCCATCTGAGTAGAGCCTGCCTGGGACGTCGTCATAGCTAGTGGAGTGATTGGGGGGTGGCAACCAGCTCGCGCCATATGTGACACGCGTCGCGCATGGTTGGGGCGCGGCGCACGCGCTCGAACTATCGAGAGCGATGATGCACGCGGAGTGCCCTGAAAAATAGGGCTTGAAGCCGTTCGACAGCACCGCGTAAGAGGACGGCCCGTCGTCGACGCACGCGCCATCCCAGGTGACGAGCCCGCTCTCGTCATCGAACGACGCAGGGTGATTGGGAGGGTGAAGCCACGCTGCTCCATAGGAGATCCTAGTAGTGCACGGCGCCCCCCCGTCTTGCGCATCCGAGGCTGCTATGGCATCGCGGCTCGCGGCGTCCGTCGAGGTGTCAGCGAACCCGTCGCCGTTGCCCGAGGCGTCCGAGTTCGTGGCGCCGTCGTCCGATGCGCACGCCGAGAGCGCGACGAGGAGCGAGAGTGTGACTTGCCGCACGCCAGCGAGCCTACATCACCTCTGCCACGTCATACAGGCTGCGGAACGAGCTGAGGCAGCCGACCACAGGATGATGGACTTCATACTTCGCGGCGTTGCATCGCACATACCATCGCTCTGATACTGTCTTTGGTATGGATGAGATCGCGGAAGGGAAGGGGCTCTTCTCCAAGCTGCGTTCGCGCGTGGCGCAGAGCCTTCGAGCTCGGTTGCCGCGACAGCTGGCGGCGTTTGTCGCGCAGGACGCGGAGTACACGATCGGTGTGGGCCCTTGTGTCGGTCTGGGCTTGTTGGCGGGAGCGAACCTGGGTGGTGGACTCTTTGCCAATCGTGATGGTGTCGGTCACTACCGCTCCGTGGGAGTGATCGCAGGCGCGGTCGCGAATCTCTCGGCCGGCTTGCACGTCACGCTCGTGAAGGGCGGAGCCGACGCATTCCTCGGCGTCGCGCACCTCGTAGGCTTGAGCGTCGCTCCAGCGTTCACTGTCGTGACTCTGCTCTACACGCCCAAGCACGAGCTGCTCGGCGTGACCCTCGAGTGGAGCCTAGGTCACGCTCTGCCGGTAGAAGCGTTCGGCGGCGCGCTCAAGACCTACGGCCGCCATTTCACGGTCGCTGCGCCAACGCATGCATGAACTCTTGGGGGATCAAGATGTGCTGCTGCTCGGCGTAGACCAGGAAGTCTTGGATCGACATGGGGGAGGTCGTGCTCCCACACTGCTCCTTGCGGTCTTCCTCATATGAGTAGACCTTGTCCTCGAACAGTAGGTATCCCCGCTCCCCCCATTGGTCGACGTGCCCCACAGTGAAATGCGGGTATGCGAGGTAGTGAATGTTCTCGTAATTCACTTGGGGTGGGAAGCGATCGCCTGTGGCGCCAGGGGAGCCGCTCGGCGTGCCGCCCATTCCAGCGTTGCCGTGTTGGAAGAGAG
>JANYHY010000689.1 GCA_025362165.1 Myxococcales bacterium
GTCGCTCGTGCAACTGACGGCGGTGCCCTTCCCCACGACAGTGGTGGGACTCGACACGTCCTCGGCTCGTGCTTCGGGCGGGACTGTCGCTTTGCCGTCTGGATATCCCGCAGGCGGCCCGTCTTGGGGATTGGTCTGCACAGGCTTCGTCGTGGAGGTGGAGTCACTGGAGCTGCACGCGAACACAGTGAGAAGAACTAGTGCGAGAGGAGACGCGGAGCTCATGATCCCACGGTATCGGAGCCTCGAACGCGATGCTATCGTCCGCGCATGAATCGCTTGGTGCTCGCGGTCGTTGTCTTGATGGGGTGTAAGGGTTCGGGGGTTGCGGTCGACAACGTGACGACACCGAGCGCCAGCAACTTGGCCCCCATGCCTTCCGTCACGGATCCGATCGCGTCGTCATCCGTAGCGCCGAGCGCGACACCAGCGCCGAGCGTCAGCGCCACGCCCACGGCGACAGCGGCAGAGAAGAAGTGCTCTTGCCCCAACGTCCAGGTCGGCGGCATCTACCCGCAGCGAAGCGGCCACTCTTCGCCGCTCCCGGCCTCCGAGGGGCACACCGTGATCTCGATCGACACCACGACGTGCACGGTCAACATGCGCGACGCGTTTGGGAACAAGTCCGTCGAGCCCTGCGGCTCACAACTCTTTGCTCCTCCGAGGAGCAACCCGGCGGGCTGAGCCTCATCGAATCCTCACCGAATGCCCTGTGCGCGAGCGAGCGCTGCGAGACGATCTGCGATGCGCGCGAGCATGAGCAGCACCTCGAGCATCATTCGGGCGGCTGCTCCCACGAACGCGCACGCGAGCACGACGACGGGCACGAGCGCCAAAGCCGTCGCGCCATTCTGACCATTCGACATCGCGCTGAGCGCATGAACGATCGACGCCACTACGGCGCCCGCGAGCGTCGCGAGGACGAGCACATACGCGAGCCGCACGAGTCTCACCGAGCCCACGCGCTCGAAGCGAAGATCGAGCACAGAGGTCTGAGGCGCGAAGATCGGCTCGTCGTCGCCTGGCTCCGGCGGCGGCTCCATGAACCACTGCACGGTGAGCGACGCAGACTCGTCGGGATCCGATTTCGGCGGCGCGCTGACTCGAGCGATTGGCTCTGGGACTGGCTCTGGAGCAGGCTCCTTCGCGATCGGGACCGCAGCGGCAGCCGCGCGCTCGAGCTCCGCCGCGAGCTTCGCATCTTTGGCAGCAGCGTCCGCGACTTCGATCGGCTCGATCTCCTCAAGCTCCGAAGCGAGCTCGGGCGGCGCGGCTTCGACCACGACCAACGGGAGCGCGGCCGCTGGCGGTGGCGTGATCTTCGGCGGGGGAGTCGATCGCGGACGCGGCGGAGTTGAAGCAGGACGCGGTGGAGCTGGGCGCGCTGCCGTCAGTGGTGGCGGCGGCGTAGAGGCAGGTCGCACTTGCGGTGGTGGTGGTGTCGCCGATCTCGCGGCGAGCAGCGCGGCGTCGTTGAGCAGTCGCTCGAGCGTCACCCACTCGGTCGCGCCCACACGCTTGACGAGCGTGTTGGGTTTGAGTCGCGAGATCTGCAAACCCTTGCGCAGCTTGCGCAGGCTTACAGGCCGGCTCTCTGATTCTGTTTCCGGGTCGCGTGCAATCCAGATCTCGGCTCGCTCATCCATTGGCGCATGATAAGCGCATGAGCGGCGTTGTCTTCAATGGTTGGGTGGCTCGCGATCCGGCTGATTGTTGCCGCGTTGATGAATCAGAAAGCTCCGCTCACAGACATGCCTTGAGCGTCTGGGCCCTGCATGGCTTTCATGCTGATCGGACCAAACGAGATCTGTGACTTCTTGAATGGCGAGAGACCGTCTGCTCGCAAGATCTCGGTGAGCGACATGAGTAAGTTCGGCACTGCGATGAACAAGCTCAGAGTGCCGCCCATCAGCGTGGCGTCATGCATCGAATCGAGCCACCCGCTCGGCGCGTGTTGCAGCGCGCTCGTACAGAGCAGCGCCGCAGACCAGCCGCCATCGAGCGTGCCCGTGACTGCGCTCGCGAGACCCCATGTGCGCTGTGCTGTCTGCGACTCGGTCTCGAGCGCAAACGCGCTGCCCGTCGCCGTGATCACTCCAGCGAGGTTGGACCCGCTGTAGGCGAGCCCCAACACCGTGCCGGTCGTGAGCTCCGCTCTCGCCGGAGATTGCGTCAGCGCCACGCCCGTGACGAGCGCGCTCGCGATGATCCATCTCTGCATGACTCGCTACTAAGCAATCCACGGGCCGCTGCATTCACTGGAAATCTAGGGCGATCGGCGCGCGCGTGTTCCGGCAGTGATGTGCCGCTATTTCACAGTGGCTCTATTCCTTCAACTCTTTGGGCGCGCGGCTCACGCGGACCTCCATGCCGTCGACCTCTTCGACGATGATCGACTCTCCCTCTTCGAGAGGCTCGTCTGCGCGCGCGTTGTAGTCGATGACGGAGCCCCGGATCTCGACGCGCACCTTGCCGGGTCGCTTGGCAGCGAGCGCGACGACCACGCGGCCGACCTTGCCGACGACGTCGTTGCTCTTGACGTTGCTCGTCGCAGAACGCGTGAGGAGCCTACGAAGCACCGACACCGCGAACACACCAGACGCCGCACCAGAAGCGAGCGCGAGCCCGAGCGTGACCCACGGGCCTGCGAGCTGAAACACCGTGAGCAGCGTCCCGACGAGCCCGAACGCGAGCAGCAAGAACGACCAGAAGCGAAGACTGCCGAAGAAGGTGCCGAGCCCTGCCTCGCCGTCATGATCGGCGCCGTGCACTTCGTGACCACCTGCATCGGTGTCATGCCCTGCGAAGACTTGAATCGCGACGACCCCGAGAGCCATCACAAGAGTCGCGATGTACAGAACGATCACGCCTCGAGGCTACGCGCTTTCTTGGGTGATCGCTCGACCATCGAGACCGGAGCAACTCTTGCCGTAGACGTGCTCGCGCCCCTGGTAGCCATGACAATCGGCTATCCTGTGTGTCATGCATGATCGATGGAGCGTCGCCGCCGCGACTGGGATGCTGTTCGTCGTGACACTCGCGTGCAAGGCGTCCAAGAGCGAAGACTCTCCAGTGGCCACCGCGACCGCAGCACCCTCGACCGCAGCACCCTCGACCGCGAGCGCCGCGACGACCGATGATCCTCCCGCGGCGACGACGGCCTTGCCCGAGAAGACGTCAGCGCCCGCCAAGCCCGCCGTCACCGAAGCGTCCGCGAAGACGACCTTCATGACCAACTGCCAAACGGTCTGCGGCGCCGGTCGCTGCGATGTCGACCCCGACATGGGTGCTCCATGCGAGTGCGCGTGGAAGAAGCTGCGTCCGAAGAACACGCTGGAGGCGCTGGCCAAAATGGGCGTGGACGGATACGGCGACGCGCGCAACGATTGTCAGTGACTGTGGACCGCTTGTGCGCGCACGACGGCCGAGACGGCCTGACCGCGTGGAGTTCCCGGCGCGATTCCGAGCCTGCTACGGGCGCGGTGGAAGCCTGGCGTCAGTCTTGCGATTCGGTCCACGGGCACGGACCTTCGCCCGTCTCTAGCCACCGGAGATAGGCCGCGGTGGTCTTGGCGTCGAACACTTCGCCACGCTCGACTTCTTCAAAGGCACGCCGCACTTCCGCTTCGTCCTTCGGATGAGGTTGGTGGAGCAGGCGCGCGTTGGCGGCATGGGCGGGGCTAGGCTTCGACACCATGACGACAGTATCTGTCGTCTATCAGCAGAGAGCAAATCAGTGGATCTCGCGCGAAAGAGTTCTCCCGTCAGCTGCAGAGCTCGAGTCCGCGGCGGGCCAAGCGTGAGCGAGCAGGAGGCACCATGACAGAGTCCCCACCTGACCCAAAACCGATTCCGGCGAGTAGCCGTGGTCGGCAATGCGCCCATTCTGCTCGACGTTCACCGCAATTCGAACGCGAGTCACCGCGAGCTTTGGATCCGTGACCCCGACGGCTATACCGTCGTCCTCGCATCGCCCAACGGTGACGCGCTGGAGGCGTAGGCGGTCCCATCAGCCGATGCTGCTGTTCAAGAAGCCGTTTCACGCTGGACTGACCAGCGGCGAGATCACGTTGACCTTTCGTCGTTGGCAGAAGGCGCACGTGCGACAAGGAGGCCGCTACCGTTGTCACCCGATCGGCGTGCTCCTGGTCGACGCGGTCAGCCTCGTGACCACCAAGAGCGTCACTGCTTCGGACGCCAAGCGCGCTGGCTTCGACTCGCGCGTCGCGCTCATCGATTATCTCTTGGAGCTCGGCCCGCTCGACGAGACGACGGAGATTTGGCGCGTGGAGCTTCGGCACGTTGGAGACGGTGATCGCGTGGAGTTCGCGATGGTGGATGCGCTGACTGAAGCCGACATCGCCGCGATCCGCGCGCGTCTCGCCTCGTTCGACGCGCGCGTGAGATGGACGAAGAAGACTCTGGCGATCATCTCCGAGCACCCGCGCGTCGCCGCCTCTCAGCTCGCCAAGAAGTTGAAGCGCGAGACGCTGGAGCTCAAGGTCGACATCCGCAAGCTGAAGAAGCTCGGTCTCACGCAGAGCTTCGAGGTGGGCTACGAGATCTCCCCGCGCGGGCGGGCCTATCTCGACTGTGTGAACACGGAACGTGTGAACAAGACGCGTGCGAAGAGACGCTGAGTCAGTCCACGACCGCCGCGCACTCGGCTTGACACGTGCCGTTGCACGACACGCAGGCCTGCACGCACTTGTCGCGACACGCGGCGAGCGCGCTATCGCACTTCTTCAAGCAGCCGGGGTTGCCGGGGCAATTGGCGCGACACGCCGTGTCGTCGACCGAGCACTGCGTGTAGCACGCCGGGACCGCGTTGGTGCAGGGCAAGCAAACAGCAGAGTCGCGAGGCGGAGGCGAGTCAGCGGAGGCGTCCTTGGAGCTGCTCGCATCACCGTCGACGTTGACGTAGTCGCCGACCCCCGTGATGGCGGCGCAGGCGAGCAGCGCGGACGACGCGAGGACGACGCTGGATACGACGAGCTTCACCATGCCCCCCGGGCGGAGATGGTGCCTGGCCCGATCGAAATGCGCAACTCTTGGAGCCACGCAGAAGCCGGCAGTGGTTCACGCTTCGAAGTGACGAGGCCCACGATGCCCACGCCGACGCCGAGCGCGCCGATGACGAACGCGACCGTGGACGTGGTGCTCAGCGCGTTGGTGAGATTCAAGTCACTGTGCGCGGCTGGCGGGCATTGACCGTTCGGGCACTCGCTCTTGACCGTGGAGGCTTTGCTCAGGGCGATCGCGCCGGTGATGCCACCGACGACCACGCCGAGCGCTCCGACTCCAAAGCCCACCCAGACCAACGTGTTCGGGACGAGCTTGCCCTGCGGTGGGTGGTCGGGCGTCAACGGCACGTCGACGGCGCGCTGTTCGCCTTCTTTCAAATCGATCTCGACTTGCCCGCTGGCGGCGTTGCCCTTCACCTTGATCACGTGATGGCCTGGATCGACCAGTCGCGGCGACTGGGCCGCGTCTTTCGGGATGTCCGCGCCATCGATGTTGACGCTCGGCGCATCGGTCCCGCTGCTCGCTGCAGACACGGTGAGCGAAGCGAGCTTCGGCGTGAGCTCTGCTGCCAGGTGCTCGGCTTCCTTGCGTGAGTCAGCGGCCTTCTCCGACTCGTCCGGCTTCTTGGGCAATCGATCGATCGACGTCAAGACTTCGCGCGCCTCTACCAGGTGACCGAGCGCGATTTGCGTCTTGCCGACCTCCAGCGCAGTGATGGGCGTCGGCACCATCGCGTACGCAGCCTTGAACTTCGCGAGCGCTCCCGTGAGATCACCTTGGTCGCGCAGCGTCTTGCCATCGCGATATGCGACCTTCCCGCTCTCGATGTCTGCGGCCGTCGGATCCGCCAGCGCGGGAGCGGCGATCAAAAGGCTCAGCGCGAGTCCCCCTATGAGCGCGAATCTACTGGATCTGATCATCGTTGTGCTTGGGTGGCTTCTTTGCGCTGCCCACCGGTGGCGGCTTGGTGGTCGTCTTGTGCGACGGGATGGGCGACGCGGTGATCGCAGGCTTGACGACCACGGGCGGCGACGAGGCAACGGGGGAGCCAACCCCCGCACTAGTTGGTGGCGCGGACGGCGCAAACATCGCGACGGACGCCTCCGGCGGCGGTGGCGGGATCCTCGTCTGCGGTTGAACCAACAAGCTCGCAGGTGTCATGACGGCGGGCTCTGACGTCTTGTGTCGCGCGACGACGCCAATGCCGATCACCAAAGCGAGCGCCGCAGCGGCTCCGATCGCGTACAACCCCAACTTCTTTCGAGGCATCTCCGCGGGCTGATCGACCTCTGCGGCCGACGCCATGCTGCCGCCCTTCGCGACGGGAGCGTCCGTGGCGACGAAGCGCACCGCGCCCATCGAGGGACGAGACTTGCGTGGAGGGCTCGGCACGAGATCGGCTACCTCGTCCAGCTCCTTCGGCAGCTCGGGAGCGCTCTCCGGGTTGAGGCCGCTGATGGAGTGGATGTCGCTCGAGCTGTCATCGCGCGCGCGCCCGACCGCAGATGAAGCGTCCTCCAAGATGTTCTTGAAGCGCTCCCGAGCCGTCGCCGCGGAAAGCGCCATCTTGACGATCTTCTGCCGCTCCTCCGAGCGCTCGGCTGTCTTGCTATTCACGAACTGCGCGAGGTCGTCGCTCGTCGCGCGAAGGCGCGTCTTGATCATGGCGTCTTCGATCGCGGCGCGTAGCTCCGCGCAGGTCTGGAACCGCTTGCTCGGATCTCGCGCGAGCGCCTTCAGCACCATCGCCTCGACCGGCGGCGGCGGCTTGCTCGGCATGCTCGTGATCTCTAGGCCGGTCACGAGCGCGTGCACTCGCGCCATGTCGTTGTCGGCGTCGTACGGCCCGCGACCCTCCAATATCTCGTAGGCGATCGCGCCGACTGCGTACACGTCCGCGCGTCGATCGATCGGCTGTCCTGTCGCTTGCTCGGGCGCCATGTACCGCGGCTTGCCTTTGGTGAAGCCCGCGCCTGTCTCCTCCACGAGACGATCGCGCGCCTTCGC
>JANYHY010000699.1 GCA_025362165.1 Myxococcales bacterium
TCCACTTGCCCGTTCTGGATCGAGCTCGCCGTGAACGACGTTGTCTCGAAGGTCGGCGGTCCCGCAGAGTTGCACGCTGAGCCGATCACGCCGGCGAACGCCAGAACCAGACTGCCAAGAATGGGAGCTCGCATATGAGGCAAATGATCGCTTGGCCCATTCATCAGCGCTATGACAATCGACCGCCGCAATGCGACAATCGCGGGACTTACAAGGTGCGAGAGAAGATCTTCTCGAGCGTCTCTCGCTTTGGCGTGACGCTGACGACCGCAGCTTCGGACTCGTACGCCGCGCTGATGACCTCTCGTACGACAGGTCCCGCGGGCACCTCGAGCACGAAGTGATCGCCCATGCTCTTGCCGCTCCACCCGCGCTCGGACAGTTTGCCGCGGAGCTGTGCGCTCACGCCGTCGAGCGCGATCTCCACGACGCGCGAGGTGTTGGCGAGCAGCTCGTCAAGCTTGCCTGAGACAGCGACCTCTCCCTTCTTGAGGATGCACACGCGATCGCAGAGCGTCTCGACGTCAGAGAGGATGTGCGTGGAGAAGAACACCGTCTTGCCGCGCGCTCGCTCGTCCAAGATGAGATCGCGCACATCCTTGCGGCCTATGGGATCGAGCCCGCTCATCGGCTCGTCGAGGATCAAGAGATCGGGATCGTGCACGAGCGCAGAGGCGAGGCCTACGCGTTGGGTCATTCCCTTGGACAGCGCTTGCACGGGACGATCGATCGCTTCGGTCATGCCCACGCGATCGATCACGCGCTCGACCTTCCGTGAGAGGTCGGAGGAGGAGACGCCGCTCAGGCGCGCGCACATCGACACGAACTCGCGCGGCGTGAGGTAGGGATAGATGTACGGGTTCTCTGGCAAGAACCCAACGCGACTCATCGCCTCTGGAGACGGCGCACGTGTGCCGAAGATCGACGCGGTGCCGGAGGTCGGGAAGATCAAACCGACGATCATCTTGATGCTCGTGGTCTTGCCGGCGCCGTTCGGGCCGATGTAGCCGAACACCTCGCCGGTCTCGACGACGAACGACACGCCTTTCACCGCCTCGACGCGCGTCCCCATGAAGGGCTTCCTAAACGTCTTGGCTAGCTTGTTCGCCCTCAGCGCGGAGGTCATCGCTCTTCCCTCTCGTCGTCTTCCGACGGTTTCTGGTCGCCTGGTGAGGCGTACTCGTGGAGCTTGTACTGGATCTTGCGCGTGGAGACGCCGAGCAACATCGCTGCCTTCGACGTCGAACCGCCGCATGCTTCGAGCGTCTTGGTGATGGCGTATCGCTCGAGCTCCGCGATCGTCGAGCCAGGGATCGGTGGTGGTCCCTCAAGCTCTTGCGGCACGAGCGACGGAGGGAGGTGTCGTCGCTCGATCGATCCTGCGTCGCACAAGACGACCGCGCGCTCGATCGCGTTCTCGAGCTCGCGCACGTTTCCGGGCCAGGCGTAGGACGAGAGCATGTCGAGCGCCTCGTCGCTGATGGAGAGCGCGGGCCTGCCATTTTCAGTCGCGTAGTGCTTCAAGAAGAAGCTCGCGAGCGCGGGCACGTCGCGCTTGCGGTCTCGCAGCGGAGGCAGCTCCACTGACACCACATTGAGCCTGTAGAAGAGATCTTCGCGGAACGCGCCGCGCTTGATCTCGGCCTGCAGATCGCGGTTCGTCGCGGCCAAGATGCGCACGTCCACCTTGATGGTCTCGTTGCCGCCGACGCGCTCGAACGTGCGGTCCTGCAGCACGCGCAGGAGCTTCACCTGCGTGCCTTGAGTGATCTCACCGATCTCGTCCAAGAAGAGCGTCCCGCCGTCTGCCTGTTTGAAGCGACCTTCACGCCGCGCGACCGCACCCGTGAAGGCACCGCGCTCGTGGCCGAAGAGCTCGCTCTCCAAGAGCCCTTCAGCGAGCGCCGCGCAGTTGAGGCGTACGAGCGGTTTGTTCGCGCGCGTGCTCGCGGAGTGGATGGCCTCCGCGATGAGCTCTTTGCCTGTGCCGCTCTCTCCGGTGATCAACACGCTCGCGCGGCTCGGGCCGACTTGGGCGACGAGCGTGAGGATGTCTCGCATCTTCGGGTCGTCGGTCACGATGTGGCCGAAGACGTTCCGCTCGCGCAGTCGATCGCGGAGCTTCTGCGCTTCTTGCAGCAGCCGAGACTTCTCCATCGCGCGATCGACGACCGCAGAGAGCGCCTCGATCTCGAGAGGTTTTGTGAGGTAGTTCTCCGCGCCCTTCTTCACCGCGAGCACAGCGCTCGCGATCGTGCCGAACGCGGTCATCACCACGAACACCACCGACGGTGACGCCGCCTTCGCCTTCTCCATGAATTCGATGCCGCCCATCCCGGGCATCTTCAGATCCGTGAGGATGATGTCCGGCACGAACTCCTCGAGCTTGCCGAGCGCCTTGAAGCCGTCCGCCGCGGTCTCCGTCTGGTAACCCTCGTCGTGCAAAATCTCGGAGAGCGCGGCGCGCGCGTTGGCCTCGTCGTCGACGATCAGGATCCGCCCGCGCGATGCCATGACTCGATCATACCTTCGAAGGAGCAGCGCAGGGCACCGCGAGCGTGGCGCCACAGACGCACGATCGAAGCTCGATCCATCCATCCCGGCCCGCGTCGTAACGACCGCTCGCTGGAAGCTCCGCCCACTCGATTTGGCTCCAGCTCTCCCCGCAGCTGCAGACGCGCGGCCAGAGCGCTCGCGATGCCTCGTCCGTCTCCACTTCGGCGTATCTATCACAGGGCCTCGGAGCGTGAACGGCTTGTAAACGCTGTCACGGCTCGTTTTTGCGTCCTTTGTTTGTTTTCCCTTGCGCAAAAAGGGGTGTTACAAAGCATGCCTCATGAACCACCGCGTCTCGTTCTTCGTGGGTGCTCTTCCTCTTCTGTTGGCCGTCGGTGCCATGCCGCGCGATGCATTCGCGCAGAAGATCACCTTTGGTGGAGGAGGAGCAGCAGGTGGAGGAGCGGCGACGCCTCCCAAGCCGGCCGCTACGCCAGCCGCCGCCGCACCAACCACGACGACGCCAGCGGCAGCCACGCCCAAGACCGAAGAGACGAGCGCGCCGACGGACGAGTGGAAGGAGCGCGACCAGCTGCTCAACGAGGCGAGCTCGCTCGCTGGCGGCGTGGGCCTCTTGAACACCCAGCACGCGCAGGGCAACGCCGCGGGCCAGTTCAGACTCGGCTTCATGACCGAGTTCTTCAGCTCCGGCTTCTTGTGCACGGACAACTTCAAGTGTCGCAACAAGCTCACAGGCGTTCGCGACGTCAATAGCGACTCGCTCAGCCACATCGGCGGCACGATCAGCCTCGGCGTCGGCATCACCAAGTGGCTCGAGGCTTACGCCAACAC
>JANYHY010000836.1 GCA_025362165.1 Myxococcales bacterium
CCGAAGGATCGCGTGTTCGATTACACCGCAGAAGACGGCACTCCCGTGCGCGTCGTCGTGGATCCCAAGAGCCTCGTGTACCTCGCGGGCTTGGAGCTGGACTGGCAGCAGACGCTCTTGCAACAGGGCTTCAAGTTCAACAATCCGAACGAGAAGACGAGCTGCGGCTGCGGGCATTCTTTTACAGTCTAATGGACCCGTTCGAGACACTGGGGCTAGAGCGAAGATACGACGTGGACCTCGCGGCCGCGGAGAAGACCCACCGAGAGCTCTCGCGCGCGCTGCACCCAGACAAACACGCAGAGGGTGGCGCGAGCGAGCGCAAAGACTCTTTGAATAGAGCGGTCGCCGTCAACGAAGCGTGGCGCATCATGCGCGATCCCATCAAGCGCGCAGAGTCTCTGTTTGCGCTACTTGGCATATCCATCGGCGAGGGCGCGGAGCCCAAGGCCGAGCCAGGCTTCTTGATGGACATGATGGAGCAGCGTGAGGCGCTCGAGGACGCCAAGGCGAGCAAAGACGCGGCGGCGCTGCGCGCGTTGGCAACCGTGATCGAAAGCAAACAGAAGGCCGCGCAGCAAGAGCTCGCAGAGGGCTTCCAGAGCGGTCAATCCGCGGCGCTCGTGGGCAAGCTCGGCGAGCTCCGGTTCTATCGCAGATTCTTGGACGAGGTCTCCGCGGTCGAAGACCTATTGAACGATGACGCACGATCGTAGGGGCGACAAAGAGGAAGTTGATGTTATTCGAAATCTACGATCCCAAAGCGGCGCCTCGCCCGATCGGCATCGATCTGGGAACTACGCACTCGCTAGTGGCTTATGTGAAGAACGAAAAGCCGTTCGCCGTAGCCAACTGTGATGGCGAGATATTGCTGCCTAGCGTAGTGGCTTATGATGACTCCGAAGTAGTCGTCGGGACCCAAGCGAAGAAGAGCGCCGCGGACCACCCGCAATCGACGATCGTGAGCGTCAAGCGGTTCATCGGTCGTGGCGCAGACGATCCCGAGACCCGGCGATTGGGGCCTTACGACTTCGTGGGTCCTGCCGTTGGCGACGCGAACGTCGTGCGCTTTCGCGTCGGCAAATCGCGAGTCGTCAACCCCGTGGAGGTGAGCGCGGAGATCTTGCGTGAGCTGAAGTCTCGCGCAGAAGACGAGCTGGGGCGAATCGGCGGCGCGGTGATCACCGTGCCCGCGTACTTCGATGATGGGCAGCGACAGGCTACCAAGGACGCCGGGCGATTGGCGGGGCTGGAGGTCCTCCGATTGCTCAACGAGCCCACAGCGGCGGCGCTCGCGTATGGCCTCGACAAGAAACAGGACGGACACTTTGCCGTGTACGATCTCGGCGGCGGCACGTTCGACATCACGATATTGCTGCTCGATGACGGCGTGTTTCAGGTCAAATCCACTGGGGGCGACAGCGCGCTGGGCGGGGACGACATGGACCGCGCGCTCGCCGAGGACATGCTCCTAGCGCTTGGGTGGATGGAGGCAGGCAAGGCCAAGTCCAAGTCGCTCACGCCTCATCCAAAGCTCACTCCTGGCGTAGTGCGCGTGATGCTCGACAAGGCGCGCGACGTGAAGCATGTGCTGACGATTCAAGAGAGCGTCGAAGTGTCGATGCCGACCGCGACCAGCGGGGACAAGACATTGATCATGACGCGGAGGCGACTGAACGAGATCGTCGCGCCATTGCTTGACAAGACTGGCCAGGCTTGCAGACGCGCGCTCAAGGACGCTGGGCTCGAGGCCAAGGATCTGGACGGTGTGATCCTCGTGGGAGGGTCCACGCGTATGCCGGCGGTGCGCGCCTATGTCCAAAAGGCATTTGGCAAAGAGCCATTGGCGGACATCGATCCGGATCAAGTCGTCGCGCTCGGAGCGGCGATCCAGGCTGATTTGCTCGCCGGGAGCGGCCCTAAGCAGGAGGTCCTCTTGCTGGACGTATTGCCGCTGTCCCTGGGAATCGAGGTCGGCGGCGGCGTCGTCGACAAGATCCTGCCGCGCAACACGACGATCCCCACCGCTGCGCGCGCGACGTACACGACTCAAGAGGACAAGCAGACGGGCTTCGAAGTGCACGTGGTGCAGGGAGAGCGCGAGCTCGTCAGAGACTGTCGGAGCCTCGCGCGCTTCACGCTCAAAGGGATCCCACCGATGCCCGCAGGCATCGCCCGATTGGAGCTCACGTTTCGCGTCGATGCAGACGGGCTCTTGAGCGTTCACGCCAAAGAGACGACGACGGGCACCGAGCAGACCACGGTCGTCAAACCCTCTTATGGATTGGATGACGAGACCGTCGAGAAGATGCTGACGGACGCGCTCGACTACGGCGAAGCAGATCTGGTCGCGCGCCGCCTGGCCGAGGGACGCGTCGAGGGAGGCCGCATCGCCAACGCGACCCGCAAGGCTCTGGCGACTGACGCGGACCTGCTCGCCGAGGGAGAGAAGGAAGCAATCGAACGCGCTCTCACCGAGCTCGACGTCGCGATGAAGGGCTCCGATCCGGCTAAAATCACGGGCCGAATCGAGATGCTTGATGGAGCAACGAAAGCCTTCGCCGGCCGCCGAATGAACCGCGCGATCGAGCGCGCCATCGGCGGAAAGAAAGTGGACGACGTGTCGCGCACGGTCGCCACTGCTCGCGGAGTCGACGCGCACGTAGAGGAGCATCGTCGATAATGGCCAAAGTGATCTTTCGCGGGTACGCCGAGGTCGAGGTGCCCGTCGGACAATCCATCCTGGAGGCCGCGCAGGGCGTAGGCGCTCCCGAGGGCTATGCATGCGGAGGCGTGTGCGCCTGCTCGACGTGCCACGTCTACGTTCACTCGGGCGCTAATCTATTGAGCGAAATGGAGGATGAAGAGAATGACATCCTCGACAAAGCGTTCGACGTGAAGAGCACCTCTCGACTCGGTTGCCAGTCCAAGATTCGTGCGGACGGCGTGATCGAGGTCGAGATCACGCGCGAGAGCCTAGAGGCGTTCGAGAACGAGCACCCAGAGGCGCGCGGCAAATTCATCAAACGCTGAACAGGATCAGGGGCAATCGTCGCTCCATTGGGGACCGCACGGCTGCAACGGAGAGACCCCGCTGTACACCGAGCCCAGGCGAGCGGCGGCGGTGTTGAAGCGCAGCGCAAATGACA
>JANYHY010000854.1 GCA_025362165.1 Myxococcales bacterium
GAGCGCGTGATCTCCACGAGCGCGTCATAGATCGCCACGATGCGCGCCCAGTCCGTCTGATCTGCGACGCGCGCCCGCGCATGACACGCCGCGATCTCTGCTTGCAACGCGTACGGCCCTAGCGCTTGTCCGCGCGACTCCTCCAACGCCTCTGCGCGCGCGAGCGCAGCAAGGCCGCGGTGCAAGAGCAGCTGGTCCCATCGCGCCCGATCCTGATCGAGCAGCAAAATAGGCTCTCCGGTAGGTCCTACGCGCGCGCGGAGGCGTGAGGCCTGCAGCTCCATCAGCGCGCAGAGCCCGTGCACCTCTGGCTCTTCTTTCGCCAGGGCGGTGAGGATGCGGCCCACGCGCAGCGCCTCTTCGCACAGTGCTGGGCGCGCCCAGTCATCGCCCTTGGTCGCTGCGTAGCCTTCGTTGAAGATCAGGTAGACGACCTCGAGCACGGACGACAATCGCGCCGTGAGCTCTGCGCCTGCGGGCACCTCGAACGGAACGCGCGCCTCAGCGAGCGCACGCTTGGCGCGGACGATGCGCTGAGCGATCGTGGGTTCGGGAACCAGGAACGCGCGCGCGATCTCGTCCGTGGTGAGACCGCCTAGCAGGCGCAGCGTGAGCGCCACTCGCGCCTCACGTGAGAGAACAGGGTGACAGGCCACGAGCAAGAGGCGAAGGAGATCGTCGCCGACGTCCTCATCCAGCGCAGTCTCCATGTCGAAGCCTCGCGCGGCGATCTGCGCGCTGCCTTCTTCGTCGATCGCGTCGTGTCGTCGATCGCGCATCTTCTCGTGGCGCAGGTGATCGAGCGCGCGATTCTTGGCGGTGGTCATGAGCCACGCGCCTGGGTTTTGCGGGATGCCGTCGACAGGCCAGCGCTCCATCGCCGTGACGATCGCGGTCTGGGCGAGATCCTCGGCGAGGGTCACGTCTCGCACCACTCGAACGAGCCCACCGATCAACCTGGCCGACTCGATCCGGAACACCGCCTCGATGGCGGCGCGCGTGGCGCCTACGCCTTCGCGACCATGTTCCGGATCGAGCGGCGGGCTCATGACGGCTTGCGCGCGCCCTCGGCTTGGAGCTTCTCGAGCTCAGCTCGCTTGGCGCGCAGCTCGGGCGTGAGCTCTGCGCCGAAATCCTCCGGCGAGAAGATCGGTCGGAGCGTGATCTCCACTCCGGCGTCGAACGGCGCGCGCTTGATCCACTCCACCGCTTCGCCGATCGATTTCACCTGCCAGATCCAGTAGCCCGCGACCAGCTCCTTGGTCTCCGCGAACGGCCCATCGGTGACCGTGCGCTTGCTGCCTTCGAAGCGCACGCGCTTGGCCTTGGAGGTGGGTGTCAGCCCGTCGCCAGCGAGCATGACGCCGGCCTTCACGAGCTCTTCGTTGAACTTCATCATCTTCGAGAGGAGCGCCTCGGTCGGCATCTCGCCAGCCTCGGTGCGCTCGTCACCAGGAACGAAAACCATCACGCGCATGACTCTTCTCCTTGTCTAACTAACGAAGAACAATTGGCGCAGCACCTGTGCTCACGGGCCCAGGTTGGGCGCGAACATGGGCCGCACCTCTGACTCGCCCTCGAAGCCAGGCCAGTGCTTGCGGTGGAGCTCCATGAACTCGCGCGACACCGCGAGCGCCTGCTCCCTCGTGCTCGCCTCGAGGATGGCCCAACCGCCGATGACCTCTTTCGTCTCTGTGAAGGGCCCGTCCGTCACGGTGATCTTCTCGTTGGAGACCCGGACGCGAAACCCGTCCTTGCTGGCCAGCAGCCCGCCCGTGTCCACGAGCGTGCCTTCCGCCAACGACTTCTGGACGAACTTTCCCATGGCCTCCATCAGAGCGGCAGGTGCCGGCTGAGATCGGTACGACTCGGAATGGCGGATGAATGCGAGGTATTTCATGATCGGCTCCTTCTCGGTTCGCTCAGGCGACGAACAAGGTGCAGCCGAATCGACATGACGGGGAGATTTTTTCGACTGGTTACCGATTGCGCGACTACCAAGTACCTCGCCAACCCAAGCCATACGCGGGCACCGGGCCCTCTTTGGTGAGGCTCGATCCGATCGGGCC
>JANYHY010000879.1 GCA_025362165.1 Myxococcales bacterium
GGATGACAGCAAGAAGAGGAAAGACTTCGGCCTCAGGATGACAGCAAGAAGAAGAGGAAAGAATTTAGGGGACGATGGAGTGATTCGAGAGCGTCGCGGACCCGCGGAAGTGTTTGCGCACGAATAGGATCCCGCCCGCACCCTCGATGTCGATCTTGCTGATCGCGGGTCCCAGCGAGGTGATGGCGCCGAACGCGATCTGCACGTTCACGTAGTCGATCGCGGTGGGCGGTTTGCTCAGCTTGAAGCCCGCGCTCAACACGGTGCCGGTCTGCGTGTCCACCCACGCGGAGCCTTCGATCGTGTCGTCTTCTTTGATCTTGGGGACGAACGTGATTCGCACGCGCGTCGCGTCCGTAGGGTCCACCTCGACCTGATCGAAGACGTAGCGAGGCTGCTCACCGGCGTGGAACGGCATGCGCACGTCGCGCTTCTTCTTGTTCGGATCTGGCGGCTTTGCAGCCTTGTCCTTCGCTTTCTCTTGCGCCTCGACCGTCTTGTCTTGTCCATCCTCTATGTAACGAAGAACGTCGAAATGGAGCGCCACGCCGTCGGCGGTGACGCGCGCGCTCATCTCTTTGCTGCTCTTGGAGGTGCCGTCAGTCGCGAGCTCGTCGACCTTGCCGGAGATCAAGAAGCTCGCGTGCGTCTTCATGGTCTCGAAGTTTGCCGCGTGCTGAGCGAGCCTCGACATCAGCGCGACGTCTGGCGTCTGCGCGAGCGCGCGGCGCGGCGTCGCGAACGCGAGCGCGCTCCCAGCCGCAGCGATCAACACGGACCTTCTGAACAGGTTCATGGCGACAGCATGGCTCTGCGGACGGCCCGACGCCACATTAAGAAACGTAGCTTGACGCGCGTGGTGGGTGCCGCCATATCGGCGTCGTGCACGGCGAGCTCACGGCGAACTTGGAGCGACAGCTCGTGCGAGAGCTGCTGCGCGAGTACAAGAATCTCAACGCCTCGTACTTGCGCGGCGGGCTCAAGACTCCAACGATCGAGCTCGGAACGGCAGAGTCGTTCTTGGGTCGCTGGCACCAGACCACGCGCACGATCGAGATCTCTCGCGCGCTCGTGCTCGGTCATTCTTGGGGCGCGGTCGTCGAGGTGCTCAAGCACGAGATGGCCCACCAATACGCTCATGAGGTGCTCGGCGCGGTGGACGAGACGTCCCACGGGCGAGCCTTCCGCGAGGTCTGCGCGCGCTTCGGCATCGACGCGCGCGCGAGCGGGATCCCTAGCGCGCACGAGGCAGACGAGCGCGCGGTCACACGCATCGCGAAGCTCCTCGCCCTCGCAGAGAGCCCAAACCGTCACGAGGCCGAGGCCGCGATGGCCGCCGCGCAGAAGCTCATGCTCAAGTACAACCTCGAGGCGCGCGCGCAAGAGTCTCGCGGCTACGAGCACCGCCACCTGGGCACGCCGAGCGGTCGCGTGTCCGAGCACGAGCGGATGCTCGCGATGATCTTGGGCAAGCACTTCTTCGTCGAGGTGATCTGGGTGCCGGTGTACAGGCCGCTCGCAGGCAAGCGCGCGAGCGTGCTCGAGGTATGTGGCTCGCCTTCGAACGTCGCGATGGCGGAGTACGCGCACACTTTCCTCTCGCGCACGGCGGACGATCTCTGGACCGCCCACAAAAGAGCCTCTGGCGAGCGATCGAACCGCGACCGCCGCACCTTCCTCACGGGCGTGATGCAGGGCTTCTTGGACAAGCTGGGCACACAGGCGCGCGTGCACGCGAAGGAGGGTCTCGTCTGGGTCGGAGACGCAGACCTTCACGGGTTCTATCGAAGACGACACCCTCACGTGCGCAACGTGCGCTACGGAGGCCGGCCGAAGAACCAGGCGTACGCCAAAGGACGCGAGCACGGTCAGCGCATCGTGCTGCACAAGCCCGTGACCGCTTCGGAGTCGCGAGGAAGACTGTTGGGGCGCGGCTCATGATGCACGTGTTCGAGACGACCTTCGGCCCGATGGGGATCGACTTCAGCCAAGCAGGCATCACGCGCATTCGTCTCTTCGAAGAGGCGCCCCCCGCTACCCCAGCGAAGAAGCCTCCGCGGTTCGTGATCACAGCGGCAAAATCGATCGAGAAGCACCTCGGCGGGTCTCCGCAAGATCTCGGAGAGGTCCAGCTCGACACGAGCGGCGTGCCGCAGTTCTGGCGCAAGGTGTACGAGGTCGCGCGTGAGGTCCCTGCGGGCAAGATCATCGGCTACGGAGAGCTCGCCGCCTTGGCTGGCTCACCTGGCGGCTCGCGCGCGGTCGGCACGGCGATGTCGAAGAACCCGTTCATGATCGTGGTGCCTTGCCATCGTGTGCTCGCGAGCGGAGAGAAGCTGGGCGGGTTCTCAGCGCCAGGTGGGACCGTCACCAAAGAGAAGATCCTCGCGCTCGAGGGCGTGTTCCTCGGCTTGCCGCGCCCCAAGCTCGCGTTCGATCCGGAGGTCGCGACTCGTCACGTCGCATCCAAGGATTCGGTGCTCGCGCCGTTGATCGCGCGCGTGCCTTACCACCTCGAGACCTCGCCTTCGCTCTCCTTGTTCGATGCGCTCGGACGATCGATCGTCTACCAGCAGCTCTCGGGCAAAGCAGCGGGCACCATCCACGCGCGGTATCGCATGCTCTTCGATCGCGGCCGACCCAGCGCGGAGGAGCTCACGGATCTCACGGTCGCGCAGCTCCGCGCCGTGGGCCTCTCGGAGAACAAAGCGAAAGCGCTGCGCGACCTGGGCGAGAAGGTCCGGCAGGGAGAGCTCCCCACGCTCGACGCGCTCGCCAAGATGGATGACGAGTCCATCATCGCGAGCTTGACCAAGGTGCGCGGCATCGGTCGCTGGACCGTGCAAATGATCCTCATGTTCCGCTTGGGCAGACCCGACGTCCTGCCCATCGACGACTACGGCGTGCGCAAAGGCTTCCAGAAGATCTATCGAACGCGCGACCTGCCCACTGGCGATCGGATCACCAAACACGCGGAGAAATGGGCACCCTATCGGAGCGTCGGCTCTTGGTACATGTGGCGCGCGCTCGAGTGATCCCGTGCTAATCCGGTGCGCATGCGTATCGTCTCCTCGTTCTTCGTCGGTCTGGTTTGTTGTGGCTTCGTGCGGTCGGCGCGCGCGGACGAAGGGATGTGGCCCTTCGACATGGTGCCCAAGGCGCAGATCAAGAAGGACCACGGCGTAGACCTCACGGACGCGTGGCTCGATCACGTTCGGCTCTCTTCGGTGCGCATCTCGTCGGGCGGCTCGGGCTCGTTCGTGTCGTCGACGGGCCTGGTGCTCACCAACCACCACGTCGCGTCGGACTGCATCGCGAAGGTGTCGAGCTCCGCCCACAACTACATGGATGAAGGCTACCTCGCGGGCAAAGACGGCGCGGAGGTCCCCTGCCCCGACATCGAGCTCGATCAGCTCCAAGCGATGGAGGACATCTCGGACAAGGTCAAGGCTGCGCGCAAAGACGGCATGTCCGACGCCGACGCCAACGTCGCCATGAAGGGCGCGATGACCAAGCAGGAGCAAGACTGCCAAGACAGGACGCACCTGCGCTGCGAGGCCGTCACGCTCTACGCCGGCGGCAAGTACATGCTCTACGAGTACAAGCGCTACACGGACGTGCGCCTGGTGTTCGCGCCGGAGGCGACGCTCGCGTTCTTCGGCGGCGACCCTGACAACTTCACGTACCCGCGATTCGACATCGATATGGCTCTATTTCGCGTGTATGATGCAGGTAAGCCGCTCGCGCCCGCGCAGTTCTTGAAGTGGAGCGAGCAGGGTCCGAAGGAGAACGACACGGTCTTCGTGAGCGGTCACCCGGGCAACACCGGTCGCTTGCAGACCAAGGCGCAGCTCGAGCGCGGGCGCGACACGATCTACCCGTTCGTGATCGACAATCTCAAGCAGGAGGCCGCGCTGTTGCACGAGTACGGCAAGCAGAGCCACGAGGACGACCGCGAAGCGCGCGAGTCGATCTTCGGTGTCGAGAACAGCGTCAAGGCGCTCGTCGGGTATCTCGGCGGTCTCAAAGATCCGGCGCTGATGAAGACCAAGTCGGACGACGAAGCTGCGCTCCAGAAGGCGATCAAAGCAGACGCGAAGCTGTCCGCCGCTTACGGCCAGACGTTCGACGACGTGGCCAAGGTTCAGACGAAGGTCGGCGCGATCTACAAACAGTTCTCCGTGCTCGAGCGCGGTGGAGACTCCACGATCCTTCAGCTCGCCAAGAACCTCGTGCGGCTCCCTGACGAGCTCGCGCAGCCGAACGAGAAGAGACTACGCGAGTATCGCGACAGCGCGCTGGACTCGCTCAAGCGCGAGCTCTTCAGCGGCGCGGCGGTCTACGGTGGCGTCGAGGTGGTGTTGGTGCGCGCGTGGATGGAGAACGCCGCGCGCGTCCTCGCCGGCAAGCCGATCCTCGAGAAGATCCTCCACGGCAAGACGCCCGCTGTGGCCGCGCAAGAGCTCGTCGCGGGCACCAAGCTCTTCGATGTGTACACGCGGAGGCAGCTTTTTGCGGGTGGCAAGGTGGCGATTGACTCATCAACCGATCCCGCGATCGTCCTCATGCGCGCGATCGACCAGGACTCCCGCGCGATTCGCAAGGACTACGAAGACAACGTGGAGGCGCCCATGCGCGCGCTTGGCGAGAAGATCGCCCAGGCCACGTTCGCCGTGAAGGGCTCGAGCATGCCGCCGGACGCCACGTTCACGCTCCGGCTCTCGACCGGCGTCGTCAGAGGCTACAAGGAGGGAGGCAAGGACGTGCCGTGGGCGACGGACTTCGCCGGGATGTACGCACACGCTACGGGCAAGGACCCGTTCAAGCTCCCGCAAAAAATCGTCGATGCCAAGCCGAAGCTCACGCCCACCACCAAGGTCAACTTCGTCTCGACCGACGACATCATCGGCGGAAACAGCGGCAGCCCCGTCATCGCGGCGGACGGCTCGATCGTCGGATTGATCTTCGACGGCAACATCACGAGTCTGCCAAACCGCTTCGTCTATCGCGAAGTGACCGAGCGCGCCGTCTCCGTGGACACCGCTGCGATGACTGAAGCACTCGCCAAA
>JANYHY010000052.1 GCA_025362165.1 Myxococcales bacterium
ATCTCGTTGCTGCCGTAGGGCATGTACGGCTTGCCGCCAGAGATGCCGTTCAGCGAGTCGAGCGGGACGACCTTCTTCGTTGCGATCTCCAACATGCGCACGTTCGCGAGCTGGCCAGAGCGCGTGCCCATCTCTTGCGACGAGTCGTCGTGGAAGAGCACGTATTTGTTGTCCGGCGTGAACTGCGGCCACCCTGGCCACTTCTGGCTCGTGAGGATGGTGACCTTGTTGCTGAACTTCTTCGTCTTCACGTCGAAGTCCATGACGCTCAGCGTCTGAGAGTTTCCGTCATTGAAGACGATCTTGGTCCCGTCCGGCGAGAACGCGGGCATCGCGGGCTGAATGGCGGTGCCATCCATTCCAGGCGCGTTGATCTTGTTGCCCGTCTTGGAGTCGCGGAGCTCGACAGGGCTGGTGCCTGCGCTGCCAGGACTCGTGATGTACGTGGTCAACAAGAACGTGCCGTCGGGGTACACCGCGGCGAAAGAGTATGCGCGCGAGCCCTGCGCGTTGATGAGCGGCGCCGCGTTCTTGGTGAGATCGTAGGTGCCGTCAGTCGACGCGAGCACGTTGCCGTTCGCACTTGCGGAGTGACAAACCTTGCAGTTGGTCAGCAGCGATTGAGCGGTGCCGCCGACCTTCAGCTTGAACATCTCGCCGCCGTTGCTGTACGTGTTGTAGAACACGTTGCCGCGCATCGTGCCCTGCGCCACAGACCACGTGTGCGTGATCGGGCCCGTCACCTTGCCGCCGCTCAGCTTCGTCACTTGCACGGTCAGCGGATCAGTCGCGCCGACGCTCGCGAGGACCTGCTTCCACATCACGTCGCTGACCTGAAGCTGTCCTGGTGTGGAGGCACCATAAAAGCCCGTGTAGTCGATGTTCGACGCCTTCATGTGGATCATGAGCGCGTCGGGTGCGATGCCGTCGAACTGCATGACGGGCGACTTGAGCCCACGCGGCATGATCGTCGCGTCGTACGGATAGAGCCATTTGAACGCTGAATCAGCGGCGCCGCCGCCGTTCAAGAGGGCTTGATTGCCGGCGCTCACGTTTCCAGGGTTGTCGACCAACGTCACGTTGACGTTGACGATCGCGCTGCCTTTTGATGTGCCAGCGACCGCGTCGATGTGCGCGATTCCGCCGACCGTGCCGAGCGCCGTGAAGAGGCCGGTCGTGTCGATCGAGCCGAGGCCTACGTTGTCCATCGACCAGTTGGCCATGATCGGGTTGTTCGTTTGCGGGTCGATCGCCTGGAACTGCTGCGTGATCGGCGAGCCGCTCGCTTGGAGCGTCGCCGATGGCGGCGTGACGATGAGGGCCACCGCGGACGCGTCGTTGCCCGGAGGCAAGATGATTTCGGAGTCTGGCTGATCGCCGTCCGCACCTCCATCATTGTTGGAGTTGTCGAAGGTGCTCGGCTGCGTGCTGCATCCAAGCGCGATGATCCCTACACCCAAACACGCGAGCCACGGCGAGAGCTTCATCGACATCAGCGACCTCTTCTTCTTAAGGAAGCTTCCAGTCTATCTATGCGCCTGCCTCGAACGAGGGAATTCGTGAGCATGCCGTGCGAAGCAGCGCACGGTGTAGGCAAGCGCTAAGTGTCGCCAATCGGCAAAGGTCACGGCTTCTGCACAGCGCGCGTGAACGGGTGGTCCTGCGCTAGCTCGGATCAGGCGCGCTCGTCGACCGACTGACGCGCGACGTCTCCGACGATCGGATACGCGTAGTCCTCACCGATGAAGACTTTGTAGGCCGCGTAGATGTGAAAGCCCAAAAACACGGGGATCGCGAGGCCGCACGTGGCCAGCGACACCACCGTGCCGAGCAGAGACCAGAGCAGCGCTTGAAGCGCGTGATAGCTCGCCCAACGAGAGTCGTTGCGCTTGATCAAGTAGACGACGAGCGGCGCGAGGAACCAGGCGAACGCAGTCCCGCCATGCGCGATGGCGGCCGCGAGGCGATCGCTCGACGAGTGCTTGGGCACCATGGCGAGTCCATCACGGTTGTCTCGATAGTGATCTTCCGCGACCGAGGCGTACATCCCGAAACGATCAGTGGTGTTCAAACGAACCATTGTCTCCTGAGGGTCGGTGTGACCTTCAAAGAGCACTTCGTTGGAGCCCCCGTCAAAATTTCAAATATTTCCATTTTCGACTATTTCCAGCCCTGTTCACGCATGATTTCGATCAGATCTGGGTCGTCTCGGCGCATAGGCCGCAGGTATTGCCCAGTGTGCTCGCGCACCCACCAACCGGTCTCGCCCGATCGTGTGAAGCGATAGCGGTAGGTCTCCGCGCGAACCCATCGGGGCGGATGATTCGGAAAGGGGTCATTCGCGAAGAGCGACTTCACGCCTTGGTCGCCGTCGAGGATCATCGACACGAGGTGAACGAACCATTCTTCGGGACCGAAGCGCTCGGCGGTGAACGGCAAGAACCACATCTGCCAGTCCAGACGATGATGAAAGGGTGTCAGGACGCATGGGCGCCGCGCGACGTCGCCCGGTTTGCACGGAAGCTCGTACTCGCGCCACTCGGTCTGCTCGTCGATCGCCTCCGCGTCGGTGCCCTCGAGGATGATCTCGAAGCGCTCGCGACTCACCACGCCGAACGCGCCATAGGTCCCCACCAGCTCGAAGCGATCGTACGTGCGGTTCATCGCCTGGTTGGGCGAGAGCAGGTTGGACACGACGTTGATGCTCAGCAGGCAAACGACGAACCCGAGAACGTAGGAGGCTCGCCGGTGTGCGTCCGACGCTCTCGCTGTGGTGGCGCAACGCAGGCGGCGGGGCCACACGCGCGACCACGCGCGATCGTCGAAGCAGGCCAAAGCAGGCACGATCGTGAGCCAGTTCAAGAACGACAGGTTGCCGCTGACGATCAGGAAGACTTGGAACGCCACGAGGAACACCCCCGCGACATGACGAGAGCGTCGAGGCGCTTGCACGAAGAACGGGACCGCGAGCTCCACGAAGTGATTGGTGGCGACGCCGAGCTGATGAAACCAGAGCGGCGCGCGGCTCAGCATCGCGGAGATTGGGCTCGGGATCGGCTGCGTCTCGTAGTGGTAGGCGAGGCACGTGAGATCTCGCCAGCACGGATCGCCGCGCAGCTTGACGAGACCTGCGCCGAGCATCACGCGCACGATCAGCCATCGAAATAGCCAGATCACGACGACTGGAGGTCCGCGCGCCGGGAGCGGTCTGAGCGTCGTGAGCGGGCAGAGCACGACGGCGAGGAACCCCGTCTCGCAGAGCTGCGCCTCCCAACCGTATCCGTAGAAGAGCTGGCCGACGTGGACGATGGATAGATAGAGCGCCCACATCGCCAGTTGGATGAGCGCGTTGGTCGCGCCAAGGAGCGCCGAGGCGGAGAGCACAATGCCCGCGAGGGACACGCCGCGGAGGGCTGCGTCGCTCGTGCCGATCCACCAGAACAAAGAGGGCGAAGACCACGCACCCGCGCTCCTGCTGCCCTCGTAGAACGCGACGCGATGGAGATATTGATCGGCGGGCAAGACGCCGCGCTCTCCGACGAGCGGGACGAGCTGCGTGTACGCGACGGTGAACGCGACGAGATAGACGAAGGCGAGCAGCCTCAAGATCGCAAAGCGCGTGAGGTTGTAGGTCACGCTCCGATCGAACAGTTGCGCCAGCAAGCGTCGCTCTGGAGTCGCCAAGATCGCGGACAGTGCGTCGTCTTGCATTCGATGCCGAACCACGATCATCCCACTTCCGTTGGGCTATCGTTACGAAACGATGCGATGCACCAAGCACGGGCTCGCCGCTGCGACAGATGGCATGTGCGTGATCTGCCGGCGTGAGCGCGCGCCGCATCAGGCTGCCAACCTCCGCTGGCTGGGGTGGATCGTCAGCGGCATCGTCGTCTCGCTCGTCGTCTTCAGCCTGGTGCGTTTGGGCGTTCGCTCGCTCGAGGCCGCGCGCCCAGAGCCTCCGCCGCGGACCGATCCAGCGTTGGTCGCGAGGCCTGTGTGGACGACCGCGCCGACCGCGCTACCACCAACACCGGCTCGCACAACGGCGTTCGACGCGACCACGGCGTTCGCGATCGACGATCCCGCGCGACTCGATGAGGAGCGCAAACGGGTGTCGATCACCGTCTACTCGACGACCTGGTGCCCGCACTGCCGCGAGGCGAAGTCGTGGCTGAAGGAGCACGACCAGCCCTACTTCGAGCGAGACATCGAGCAAGACCCGAGCGCCAACGCTACAATGCGCGAGCTCAATCCGCACGGCGGCGTGCCTACCATCCACGTGGACAGCGAGGTCATCGTCGGATTCAGCGACAAAGGATTGGCACGAGCGATCGACAACGCCGCCAAGCGTCGCATCGCGAGCGCGCCCAACTAGCCAGTAAGGTAACCTGGAGACGTCCAGACGGACAGTTGGACACCCCCCCCGTCGAGTTGCGGAGCTTGTTAGCTTGGTATCTACGGGGTGCCTGGAGCTTGTTAGTTAGCTTGGTTTCCAAGCCGAAAACAGGGCCGTGCGCCCCTCCACCTGGCACCAGGTGGTCTTGGTGCGCGCTGTGCATCACGCTGCCTCATGCACCAAATCTCTTTCATGTTGAAGCGAGGCTTCTTCGTGGCGCGTGGGGAGATTGGAGGCTAAGTGCCATCTAGTTGGGGCCGGTCTTCATCAAGGCGAGGAGCGCTCGGACCTCGGCCGCTTGACCTTTGTTGACGAGGTCTTCGAAGAACGGATCGCAGGCGGCCTTGAATTTGGCGTCCTGCAGCGCGCCGCGGTCTGCTCCGACACCGAGCTTTGCCGC